>VBAQ01000210.1 GCA_005883765.1 Bacteroidota bacterium | reverse complement strand
AACATAGACGGTCGATAAAATAAAGGGCTCCTTTTATCGTTCTGTACATTTGTTCCCCAGTATGAGAAGATTGGAATTACTGTTAACCCTGTCCCTGTTGAGCTTCGGATTTGTCCTGCATGCTCAGAAAAAAATCATTTCGGGTCTTGTCAAAGATTTTCACAGCGATGAACCGATCCCATTCGCCTCGGTTTCATTCAAAGGAACCACCGTGGGGGAACTCTCTGATTCTTCCGGCCACTTCGCCCTTTCGGTAAACCATTGGCCTTCCGATACCCTCGAAATAACCTGTGTAGGTTACCAGCCATACCGATTTTACGTGGACCGCTCGAAAGACTCAATAACAACCCTCGTATACATGGAGCGGGGAACGTTTAACGAAGGGGTAAAAATAAAGGTCAAGGTCAATAAGGGATTACTATTGTGGCGTAAGATCGTTAAACATAAAGATCAAAATGATCGTTACCGCTATGATAATTTTTCTTACGAGTTGTACAATAAGCTGGAAATCGATCTAAAAAATCTAAATTTTAAAGGCCTCGCAAAATTGAGACCTCTCCGTCCCGTCACCAATCTGATAAACAGCAATATTGATTCAACCGAAATGCCACCCGTGCTTCCTACTTATCTTACTGAAGCATTGTCCGATTATTATTATCAGAAAAAACCCCTGCGGCGAAGGGAGGTGATCAAAGCAGCCAACACAAATGGCGTGGAGAATGAAAGCATCATAAAATTTTTAGGAGGCATGGATCAAAACATAGATGTCTATGATAATTTCATTCCTGTTTTCGATAAACAATTTGTGAGCCCGGCAAGCGATAATGGGGATGCTTATTATAACTACAGGGTAACTGACACCCAATTTATCAATCATCATAAATTCTATCATCTTGTTTTTACGCCAAAGCATCACGGAGAAAATAGTTTTGAAGGTGATTGCTGGGTGCACGATACGACTTTTGCCATTCAAAAAATGAATTTGCGGCTAGGCAAAGATGCCAACGTAAATTTCCTGGAAAGACTTAGCCTGGTACAGGAATACAAAATGCTTACTGACAGCACCTGGTTCCTGACCAAGGACAAATTTGTTGCAGATTTGGCCCCATTTGGAAAGGAGGCTCCTTCATTTGTCGGGCGCAAAACAACAACCTATCGCAACGTGGTCGTGAATGATACTTCGGTTACAAGTCAGCTGGCAAAAAACAAGCTGCAGGAGGAGACCATCACAGCTTCCGATGCCACTAAAAAAGATCCGGCATTCTGGACCGCTTCACGGCATGATAGTCTCACAAAAAATGAGAAGGCCATCATCAAGATGATCGACACGCTGATGAATGCACCGGTGTTCAAGCGATTCACAAATACACTTAATTTTATTGGTACGGGTTATTTGAACGTTGGCAACTACCAGCTTGGTCCCTGGTTTAATGTATATACCTATGATTCATGGGAAGGTTCAAGAGTAAGATTTGATTTGGGCACCAATCATAAATTCAATCGCAAAATTTGGTTGCACGGTTATGTTGCTTATGGTTTCGGCGACAAAAAATTTAAGGGAAAGGGAGAGATATTTTACCTGCCAAAAAAACAGCCGCGACTTTATCTCTACGGCTCCTATACGAATGACCTCGATTTCGGTCAGAATTATTATGGCGAAGTTTCTTCCGATAACGTCTTTGCTTTGGCTATTCGCAAGCCAAATGTTCCATTCAAGTACATGAACATTGATGAAAAACGTTTTGAGTTTTTCAAAGAAAGTAATTCCGGTTTTTCCATTCTCACCACAGCTCTTCATAAATCGTTTATTCCCTTAAAAAATCTTCCTCCAAGAGATTCCTTTGGTGTTAATGATGGCGGCAGCCCGCTGAGCACATTCGAAGTAGGCGTTCGCCTGCGTTTTGCCTACCTCGAAAAATTTCTGGAGAATAATTTTTTCCGCACGAGTCTCGGAAGTCCCTATCCGATCACGGAAATTAATCTTAGCCACGGTTTTTCAGGCGTTTTTAAAAGCAGTTATAATTATTACAAGCTTTCAGGAAGCGTTTATGATTATTTCAAAATTCCTCCTTATGGAAGCATTTACTTCAATGTTTTTGCAGGAAGAACCTTTGGCACACTGCCCTATGTTTTATTAGATATTCATCCGGGAAATGAACTATACTATTACAACCAGTATGCTTTTAACACGATGAATAAATACGAATTCATCAGTGATAAATATGTTGGCGTTTATCTCGAGCACAATATCGGCAACGGAATTTTCCGCCTGTTTCCTAAATTAAAATTCCGCCAGTTGTGGACAGCAAAAACCTTGTGGGGAAGTTTGAGTAACGCCAATGTAGCTCTCAATTTTAAAGAAGGAAGCAATTTCCAAACCTTGAACGGACGAACATACCTGGAACTCGGTACCGGGATCGATAACATTCTTCATGTCTTCCGGGTTGATTTTATCTGGCGTGTGCTGCCTGCTACACTGGATAAAAAAGGTGATCACCCCTTCGGAATATTTGGGAGTTTCAGATTAAGCTTTTAATAGCTTTCACGCAAATACGCCAAGAGACCGCAAAGAAGCAAAGACTCTTGGCGTCTTTTGTATTTTCTCTTTGCGCCTTTGCGAGACACAATCATTTCCATATTTTATTTACCTTCCTTCAACATTCAACACGGAACTTAAGGTGTAAAACGATTCAGCATGCCATCTCATTACATTCTCGCACTTGACCAGGGCACAACCAGCAGTCGCAGCATGGTCTTTGACAAACAGGGGAATATTGTCAGCGTTGCGCAAAAAGAATTCAAACAAATCTTTCCTCAGCCAGGTTGGGTAGAGCATGATGCCGAAGAAATTTGGAGCACGCAGGTCGGCACCATGGCTGAAGCCGTGGCAAAGGCAAAGATCACGATGAAACAAATTGCCGGCATTGGTATTACGAACCAGCGGGAAACCACCGTGGTGTGGGAACGAAGCACTGGCAAACCCGTTTGCAATGCTATCGTGTGGCAAGACAGGAGGACGGCTGCATTTTGTGATGAATTGAAAAAAATGAATGCACCTGCTGCAGAGACAGGGCAAGCGCCGTCTCTACAGCAAAATATAACGATGCAGGATTTCATCAAAGAAAAAACGGGGCTGGTGATCGATGCATATTTCTCTGCGAGCAAATTGAAATGGATCCTCGACAATGTTCCCGGCGCAAAACAAAAGGCAGAAAATGGTGAGCTTGCATTTGGTACCATTGATTCCTGGCTGGTATGGAAACTGACCAATGGACAAGTTCACATCACGGATGTCTCCAATGCCTCACGAACCATGTTGTTGAACATTCATACGGGAGAGTGGGATGATGAGTTACTGAAAATTTTTTCCGTTCCGCGGTCAATGCTTCCTGAAGTAAAAGCGTCCAGCCAAATTTATGGAGTTACCGGCAATATCGTTCCGGACTCTCACCTGCCCATCGGCGGAATTGCCGGTGATCAGCAGGCTGCATTGTTTGGTCAAATGTGCACAGCGCCCGGCATGGTAAAAAATACTTATGGAACGGGTTGTTTTATGTTGATGAATACGGGAACAAAGGCGATTGCTTCGAAAAACAATTTGCTTACCACCATTGCCTGGAAAATCGGGAATGAAATGGAATATGCGCTCGAGGGATCTGTATTCATTGCCGGTGCCGTGGTGCAGTGGCTAAGAGATGGATTGAAAATTATCCGCACCTCAAAAGAGGTCGAGGACTTGTCGGCTGAAGTGCCGGACACAGGCGGCGTATATCTTGTACCCGCGTTCGCAGGTTTGGGTGCGCCGCATTGGAACCAGCATGCACGCGGCAGTTTGTTCGGTCTCACCCGTGGCAGCAGCAATGCACATATTGCAAAGGCAGGTCTCGACAGTATCGCTTATCAAACTTACGACGTACTGAAGGCCATGGAGGCCGATGCAGGCATCAACATCAAAGAGCTGCGTGTGGATGGCGGGGCGACCGTGAACAATGAGCTGATGCAATTTCAATGCGATATTCTCAATTGCAAAGTAGTGCGACCGAGAATAACGGAAACAACTGCCCTTGGTGCAGCTTACCTGGCTGGCCTGGCCGTAGGCTATTGGAAAAATATAGATGAGATACAGCAGCAATGGCAGGTCGACAAAACATTTTCTCCTCTAATGGATACAACCAAGGTTAACGAATTACTCAAAGGATGGCAACGTGCAGTAAAAGCTTCCATTGCCTGGGCCGAGTTGTAATTGCATCTTCTAGCGCTCGTCATTGCGATCCCCGACTGTAAACTTCGGGGCGAAGCAATCTGATTAATGGTAATGATAATTATGTTCCTATCTGTTGTATTTCATGGCATCGCCAGTTGTGTCACTTATGCTGATGCTTCGGTCAGCATCCCGATCGGGGGCGATAAATGTCTTGATTCCGACCGAAGGGTCGGAACATTTATCGTCGGGACTTGTACGTTCCGTTCACTGCGGAGCAGGACCTCATTCTATTGAGTTTCATTTTCGTTTTCTTTCGTGGCAGCTTTTCACAAGTCCGTTAGAATATACATTGGTTGGGATATGTTTTAAGTGAAGATCATCGCCAAGATAATCGAACAGTGGAATACCGCTTCCTATAAGTACAGGCACCTGAAGAGTCTTATTGTCCAGGTAAAGCTTTATTGTAGGCCGTCGACGATTTAGGTCTCAAAGAATTAAATACTTCTATGAGGTTAATGAATTGCTTCAAACTGTTTTCGTCTTTATTGGTAAGCGTCAGCTCAATGGTGCTCGATGCAAAGCCCCTTTGATACTCGCCACCATAGCTTACTAACTTGTCAAACATACCCAGCACTTCTGAAGCTTGTTTCACTTCTTCTTCAGATTTACCCTTCACCATTGACTGCATCAAAAAGCCGAAAACGGTCCTTAGGTCTAGCATAAATAAGGCGGGATGATTTTCATAAGGGTAAATGAACTTTCCCATTTCTTCGTTATTCCCGGCCGATGCAAGAAATGTCTGCGCAGCAAATGGCGAGAGAGAAACAACAAAAATGGAATCGTTCGAAAAAATGAGCGGCTTCATTTTAGCCGGCGCATTATTTTTTGTAGAATCGTCTTTTTTCTTTTGAAGTAGTTCGCTTAAACTCCTGAACTTTTCTTTGTCATTAATATTGCCCGCTAAAAAAACTTGTATACCCCCCATTTTTTGAGTGATCGTATCCTCCTCGGCAAATGCGGGAACTTTTAGCGCAACAAGCATGGCATCGCCTTTTAGAGCAGCCAGTATATCTGCGACCCTCACATTTTTCTTACTTAAACTGTCAAGCAATTTATCAGCTCCCGCTTTGACAAGCATTTCATTCGTCATTTGGGGTGAAAAGCTAAAAGAGAAAATAAAAATTGGCTGACCTGCGGGCAGTTTTTTTAATAATGCTGCATTGATATTTTTTACCGGGTACCTTTTATAAAACGAGTCGAGCGACTCAGAAACATATTGTTTCATCTCCATGACCACTTTTCCGTTTTCGAAATTAATTCTGCAAGACGTGTAGTTCCCTTTTCGCATAAACCCTTTGTTCAGCATTCCAAAGGCTTCAGGAACCTTGGTTTTCTTCTGCGTTTGGGACTGGACGGTGTTGTTTATCCACAAAAGAAGGTCGCCTTCTTCTTTTATTAGTTGCGTAAAGTATTCCGGATTCTTAAAGGATGACTGGCGTTTGCTGAGTAAGCTCTTGCCCCTGTCAGACA
>VBAQ01000038.1 GCA_005883765.1 Bacteroidota bacterium | reverse complement strand
GAATCAATTTTAATTACGAAAGGAGACTTTTTGCTTTTCAAGTTGATCAATGAAGCCCACTCGGGCGAAGTGCCGTAACCACCAATCGTCAAAACCTTTGTGCTATCGTTCAGCCTTCCCACCATATCCAAATTGATCATATAGTTGACACTGCTCAAATTGATAGTTGGATTATCCGCGAAATATTTTGAACCAAACAATCCTAATTCTTCGCCTGAAAAAGCGATGAACAAATAATTATTTTTATTCAGCTTCGATTCTTTTAATAATCTTGCCAGTTCAATCAACGCCGCAGTGCCGCTGGCATTATCGTCAGCGCCGTTGTGAATAAGATGTTCCCCGGTGCGCAGCATCGAGTTGCCGTCTTCACCATAACCTAAATGATCAAAATGTGCCCCAAGAATAACTGTGGTTGCTGCGCCGTTTTCGATATATCCAATGACGTTGTGTCCCGTCCGTTTCTTTTCTCCAATATCAACTTTAAGTTTTATATCCAAAGAAGCGGAGGCATCGCTAAAGTATTTTTGAGCTGCAGGCTTTAGTACGTAAACAACCGGAATCCCAATCGTTTCATTTTTGTCTTTCGCATCAAACTTTAGCTGATCATCTTTTGATGAAGTGTTGTACATAATTAAAGCAGTAGCCCCTTTCTTTTTTAATTCTGTGCCCTGCTGGCGGATGTAATCATTCAAATTGAAATGAGCGTTGTTGGCATTTTCTTCAATTGCGTCTTTAAGATCTATGAACCAGGGCATGCCGGTTTCCTGCATGGCAATGGCCGGCAGCGCTTCGATGCTTACATTTGGACTATATGCGAATGGAAAATAGTCTTCGTTGATTCTTAATTCCTGGTCATTAATAATAAAATGTGTTCCTGGATTAATTTGCTTTCCCTCGCTGATCGTGAAATCCTGGTAATAGCCTACTGTTCCCTTCGGCCGCAGCCCTATCTGCTTAAATTGATCGCTGATGTAATCCATCGCCAGCTCTTCGCCCCTGGTGCCGGCTCGTCTTCCCTCGAGTTTATCATCCGCTAAATAATGAATATGATTTTGGACATTAGTGAAAATAACCTGCTCAGACTTTTTTAATTTTTGGGATAGGCTTGCCTCGCTAAAAAAAACAAACAACAACAGAAGTCGCCAACACCGGGAACCCATATAGATTTTGTTAAAGATTTATCACAAAGTTATTGATCCCAGCCGTATTCCTTGGTTACAAAACAAAATTTGACGGTTAAAATTTTGCACCGATCAATTTTAGCTTAACGCAACCATCCAACGTGGATGCAGCGCCGACAATCGACTAGAAGCGTCAGCAACGATGACGCCACCACGGCTCAATTCAGCCGTGCGACCGCGAATTAACAATTATAAAAATCGCAATTCGTAACCTTGACTTGTCTGGTTCAAATTATTTTTGCAGATTACGACATTCTTGAAAAACAAAAAGGTGCATATAGCTTTAGTGGGCAATCCAAACAGTGGAAAAACATCGTTGTTTAATTGCCTGACTGGCTTAAACCAGCAAGTAGGAAATTTTCCGGGCGTTACAGTTGACAAAAAAACGGGAAGAACTGCGATTTCAGAAACCATGGAGGGTAAGGTTATTGATCTGCCCGGCACTTACAGTTTGTACCCAAGACGGTTTGACGAATGGATAAGTTATAAAGTATTGCTGAACCAGGATAAGGAAATCAGGGCTGACGTGATTGTGGCTGTAGCGGACGCAAGCAACCTGAAACGCAATCTGCTTTTTTGTACGCAGATCATTGATTTAAAGGTGCCGATGGTGATTGCCTTAACGATGATGGATCTTGCAAAGAGAAGGGGAATCAAAATTGATATTGCAGAACTCGAAAGGGAATTGGGTGTGCCGATAATTTCCGTGAATCCAAGAAAAGGAAAAGGGATTTCGCAACTGAAGAAAGCAATTGAGCAGACGGCACTTCAATTATATCATGCCCCCGTTCGTGATTTTATCGAAAACAAACAGCTTGCATCGGCGCCCATTGACGATGTGCAAAGAATTTTCCCTTTACTGAGCGATTACACCGCCATCCATTACCTCATGAATCATGAGTCGTTTGATTTCAATAATGAAATGCAGGATACAATTGAAAATATTGAAAGGAAACACGGTTTCAATCCAACCAAAACCCAGGCAGAAGAAATCTTGCAGAGATACAATCGCATTAAGCGTGTCATGCACGTGGCAGTATCGGAACCGGATCCTTTGCAAAAAACTTTGTTTACAGAGAGGCTCGATGATGTATTGTTGCACCGTAGGTGGGGTTACATTATTTTGCTCCTGGTTTTGTTCCTGCTTTTTCAAAGTGTATTCTGGCTGGCGCAGTATCCCATGGATTGGATTGATTCGGGTTTTGCGATATTGAATTCATCGCTCTCGTCTGTGTTACCGACAGCGTGGTGGAGCAATTTGTTGACTCATGGTGTGTTGGCCGGCCTCAGTGGAATTCTTGTATTTGTTCCCCAGATCATGATCCTATTTGGATTAGTCACTTTGCTGGAGGACACCGGCTATATGGCAAGGATTAGTTTTCTAACGGACCGGCTAATGCGCAGCGTTGGACTGAATGGAAAAAGTGTGATGCCAATGATAAGCGGCTTTGCCTGTGCTGTGCCAGCAATTATGAGTGCGAGAAATATTGAAAATCGCAAGGAGCGTTTGCTCACAATTCTGATAACCCCCTTGATGAGTTGCTCTGCGAGATTGCCCGTCTATACAATCCTAATTGGGCTCGTCATTCCAAGAACTTATTTGTTCGGGTTCCTCGGTGTCCAGGCACTTGTGATGATGGGACTGTATGTACTTGGGCTCGTCATGGCGCTGATCGTTTCCTATATTGCCAAACATTTTATTAAGCTAAAGGAAAAAAGCTTTTTTATTCTTGAACTGCCAACTTATCGTTCGCCCAGGTGGAAAAATATTGTGCAAACGATGGTAAACAAAGCAAAGGTTTTTGTTTTTGATGCGGGAAAAGTAATCATGGTGATCAGCCTGATTCTTTGGGCTCTGAGTTCCTATGGTCCGCCAAAAAGAATGGAAAGAGTAGAACAGCGGTACGAACAGTTAAAATCACAACCAGCTACGAATAGCTACGAGTTAGATAAACAATTGCATGCTGCCAGGTTGGAAAACTCTTATGCCGGAATTTTGGGCAAGTCAATTGAACCGGCTATCATTCCTTTAGGATACGACTGGAAAATTGGAATTGCATTGATAACATCTTTTGCGGCACGGGAAGTTTTTGTAGGCACTATGGCAACGCTTTATAGCGTAGGTGAAGATGATAAAAACAGTTTGAAACTACAGGATAAAATGAGATCTGCCACTCGACCCGACGGCTCTAAATTATACACATTGGCAACAGGCATTTCATTAATGATCTTTTATTTGTTTGCCATGCAGTGCATGAGTACTCTTGCTGTCGTGCGTCGTGAAACAAGAAGCTGGAAATGGCCATTGATTCAATTGTTTTATATGACCGCACTCGCGTATGTGATGAGTTTGTTTGCGTATCAATTGCTGAACTAAATTATTCGGGCACCAGAGTTGAGCTCCATTGTTCCTTTGGTTCGAAATAATTCCACAAAAGTTTTGATATTTTTCTGGCCAACGTCCAGGCTTCGTTGGTATGGGTCCAACTTACATCCTTATTATTTTTTGTGAAAATGCAAAAAACGTAAGGATTGTGCGGCGCATTCACCAACATGACTTCACTTCTCGAGGCGTCCACACACCCATTTTTGCTAAATACTTCAATAGTTGGCGGAATCTGAGAAATGGCCTCATTCTCATCCCAGTAATTTCTTCCAAGACAGCGCATCATTCGCTCACAGACAGGCGGCGAAAAAATTTGCCCGTAATATATCATCTCAAACAGTCTTCCCATTTCTGAAGGAGTAGTTTGCCCCCATCCATAAATCGTCCTGTTGCTTTCTCTACCCGGAGTTCTCGAATTGACTCGCGTGTATTTGAAATGAAGGCTGTCCAGGATTTCATTTATTCTTGTCCCTTTTCCTGCCAGGCTTTGTAACCAAAGGCTCGCGGTGTTGTCGCTGGTCGTCAACATCAACATGATGATTTTTTTTAGCAATATTTTTTCGTTGTTCTTGAATGATCCGAGAATATCCTCACCCTCGTACAAAAGAGAATCTTTATAGGTCAATGAAGAGTCGTAAAATAATTCGCCGTGGTTTGTTTTATCCATCACACCAATTAAAATGGGAACCTTTACAATACTCGCGGTGGGGAATACAGTGTCGGCATTAACAGCAACTATTCTTTTTGATTTCAAGTTTTTCACGTAAATACCGATCTCGCCATTGTATTGTTTGATGGTGCTGCTGATCATTGCTCGTAATTTCTTATCTGTTTTTTGAGCAATACAATAAAAACTAAATAAAATCAAAATTGAGCACACGAAATATCTCATGGAAAAAATTTGAATCAATTTAAAACAATAAAGGTTTCGAAAAGATTATCACCTTATTCTATTCTGAAATTTTTTATATTTAATCATGGTGATGCTCCGCCACCTTCATTTTCTAAAATCAGTTTTTCTTCACAGTATCACTGCCTTTGGTGGCCCACAAGCACATATTGCAATGATGATGAAAACTTTTGTTCACCAGCGGGCTTATGTAACAAAGGAAGAACTACTAGAATACAACGGGTTTTGCCAGCTTTTGCCAGGCGCTTCTTCCACGCAAACTATAACCTTGATTGGCTACAAAAGAGGTGGAATATTGCTTGCTGTTTTAACTCTTATTATCTGGATATTGCCAGCATCTATTCTGATGGGCGCATTTTCTTTTTTCCTCCACTATTTTGATCAACGAGCTCTCCATCATGACATTTTCAAATTTGTGGCGCCAATGGCCGTGGGCTTTTTAGTTTTCGCTGCTGTCGCGTCATTTGGAGCTTCTATTAAAAACACCGTAACCTGGATCATCATGTTGGTGAGTGCTGGCGCGACATATGCTTTTTTCAAGCAACCATGGATCTTCCCTCTGCTGATCGTCTTAGGAGGAATAACAACAAACCTCAGCAGAAAGCGTATCCCCCAGACAGAACAAAAACCAAGAAAGATCAAATGGTGGAACATCTGGCTGTTTGCGATCATTTTCATTGCTGCAGGATTTATCAGTTCAACGGCCAAGAAACAAAATTGGCCAAACCGTAAGCCAATTAATTTGTTTGAAAACACCTATCGTATGGGAAGTCTTGTATTTGGTGGCGGACAAGTCCTGATGCCAATGATGTACGAGCAGTTCTGCATACGCTCCGTGGAGGTGAAGGAAAAAAAGAAGGATCAAAATGTGATTACTATTGACAAAGACGACATGTACAATGGAATGGGAATCGTGCGTGCAATTCCAGGGCCCGTTTTTTCCATAGCATCTTTTACCGGCGGAATGGCATTAAAAGACATGGGAGGTACTCCCGAAGAAAGATCTGCAATGCACATATTGGGCTGTTTGATAGGGACCGTCGCTATTTTTTTGCCAAGTGCCTTGCTCGTACTCTTCTTTTTCCCAATCTGGAATAATCTACGGAAATATGCGGCAGTGTACAGGTCGATCGAAGGAATTAATGCAGCTGTCGTGGGAATTTTGATTGCGGCCACACTTTTTATCATGAAAGATATTTCTATCGTAGAAGCAAAAACCGTAAGCATTATAAATATTGGAGTGATTCTCGGAACTTTTTTGTTATTGCAATACACACGAATCCCCTCACCTATTGTTGTTATTATCTGTCTTGTGCTTGGCTATTTTTTGTAGTACTGGTGCCTCTCAATTTCTTCCCTGGCCTTATCAGGAACTAAATACCGAATTGATTTTCCATTCCTAATTAACTCACGAATTTCTGTGGAGGAGATATCGAGCATCGGAGAATCCACTATTACGATCTTCGCTTTTAGTTTATTGTTCACTTCAACACCAGGCCTCTTATACATGAAAATGGAATATTTGTTAAGTATTGATTTAAAATCTCTCCATTTGTGCAAGCTTTGAAAGCTATCGCTTCCCATTATTAGCGAAAAACCATAGCGCGGATATTTCTTTTCCAGGTATGAAAGCGTGTTAACAGTGAAGGATGGTTTAGAAAGTTGAAACTCTACGTTGGATGCCGTGATTCTCTTATCGCCAGAAACTGATTTTTTTACAAGCGACAACCTTTTGTTTTCATGGAGCAGATCTGCTTCAGCCTTAAAAGGATTTTGAGGAGAGACGACCAGCCAAACTTTTTCAATGTCCGTGTTGTTCAGAACCTGGTTTGCAATAATAAGGTGTCCGATGTGAATGGGGTTGAAAGATCCAAAAAACAAGCCAATTTTCATCTACAATATTGATAATCAACTAATTAATTCGACCTCTATGTGTTCTGCTTCGTTGATCCTGAGGCTTAGCACATAGCCTGAGACCTTCACAGAAATTGGATCCCCAAATGGAGCGATTTGCTCCAGCAAAATAGTTTCCCCGGGAACACATCCCATTTCCATCAACTTTAAGTGAGTCTCGGCATTTGTAAAACTCCTAATTATTGCTCGCTGGCCCTGTTTCAATTCCGATAATTTTGTAATCATTTTTTTACTCCAACTGACTACAAAACTACCCTTGTCCGTTCTTCTTTGTTTACGAATTTTGAAAAATGGGCCGCAGTTCCGATCCTTCAATACATTTCTATTTTAAAGATGTGTCCTTTGCCTTGAAGGACAGAAAAAATTTAAAGGATTTTATTGTAAGACTGTTTAGAAAAGAACAGAAAGAGCTAAGTGTTCTAAATTACGTTTTTTGCACAGATGAAGAAATCCTCAGAATCAACCGCAAATTTTTAGATCATAATTATTTTACCGACGTAATTAGTTTTGATTTATCGACCGCGCCGAAAAGGATTGAAGGGGAAATCTACATTAGTGTTGATAGAATAAGAGAAAATGCACGGTTTTTCAAAGTATCGACCAGGGAGGAAGTTTGTCGAGTCCTGTTTCATGGAGCGCTACACCTTTGTGGCTATAACGATAAATCACTGCCACAAAAAAAAACAATGAAAAAGAAAGAGGATTTCTATCTGCGGAAGTACCTTATTGTTTCACGTGAAACATAAACTCGGTTAGACAAGCTAATTGTACCTTTGCCACCTTTATGTTCCCAAAATATGATGTCATTGTCGTCGGTGCAGGCCACGCGGGCTGTGAAGCAGCCGCTGCTGCTGCAAATCTTGGCTCTAAGGTTCTCTTGATCACAATGAACATGCAGACCATTGCGCAGATGAGTTGCAATCCTGCGATGGGTGGCATAGCAAAGGGCCAAATAGTGCGTGAAATAGACGCATTGGGCGGGTATTCAGGTATTGTTTCGGACCGATCAATGATTCAATTCAGGATGCTGAATAAGTCCAAAGGTCCAGCCATGTGGAGTCCAAGGTCGCAAAACGACAGAATGCTATTTTCCATTACGTGGAGAGAAATGCTCGAACAAACTCCAAACATCGATTTTTACCAGGACATGGTCAAGGGACTTTTGATCAATGACCGGCAAGTCCATGGCGTTATAACTAGCCTGGGTCATGAGATACAGTCAAAAACAGTAGTTCTCACAAATGGCACATTCTTAAATGGAATTATTCACATTGGTGAAAAAAAATTCGGTGGAGGCCGGGTAGCCGAAAAGCCAGCCACTGGCATTACCGAAAAATTGGTAGAGCTAGGTTTCCAAAGTGATAGATTGAAAACGGGCACTCCGCCTCGTGTTGATGGACGTAGTTTGAACTATAATAAAATGGAAGAGCAGCCAGGAGACCCTGAGATAACCGGTTTTTCATTTTTGAATATCCCCAAGCCTCAAAAACAAAAAAGCTGTTGGATAACCTACACCAATAAGAAAGTTCACGACATTTTAAAAACGGGTTTTGACAGAAGCCCGATGTTCACTGGTAGGATCGATGGAATAGGGCCCCGATACTGCCCAAGTATAGAAGATAAGATCAATCGGTTCTCAGAACGGGAAAGGCACCAACTTTTCATTGAGCCCGAAGGATGGAACACCGTTGAAATCTATTTGAACGGCTTTTCGACCTCCCTCCCTGAAGAAGTTCAATACGAAGCTCTTCGTATTATTCCTGGTTTTGAAAATGCTAAAATCTTCAGGCCAGGTTACGCAATAGAATACGATTATTTTCCTCCTACACAGTTAAAATACTGCCTGGAAACTAAGTTGATTAAAAATTTGTTCTTTGCTGGCCAAATCAATGGCACTACTGGTTATGAAGAAGCCGCTTGCCAGGGACTGATGGCCGGCATCAACGCTCATCAGAATAGCCTAAGGCTCCCGCCTGTGATCCTGAAAAGAAGCGATGCATATATTGGAGTCCTGATTGATGACCTGATCAGCAAAGGGACCCAGGAGCCTTACAGAATGTTTACTTCAAGGGCAGAATTTCGAACGCTGTTACGACAAGATAATGCTGACCTTCGTTTGACCGAACTGAGTTACCGATTGGGCTTGGCATCGCAGGAAAGGATGGACAAAGTGATCGAGAAAAAACAAAGCGTCGAAAGAATAAAGACTATCCTGAACGAATTAGTGATCGATGCCGAAGAACTAAATCCTTATCTCCACTCCGTCAACTCTTCTTCAGTTTCCGAAAAACAAAAAGCCCAAAAGATATTGCTGCGCCCCGATATTGAACTGGAAGGGATGATGGCGCATCTTCCCAGGCTCAGATCTTTCCTGAGTTCCTTTCCAAAAGAAACGATTGAGCAAGCTTCCATACAGATCAAATATGACGTTTATATTGAAAAAGAAAAGGAGCTTGTTCAAAAAATGAATCAATTGGAAGACCTCGAAATACCCGAGAATTTTGATTTCAAGAAGATCCAGGCCTTGGGAAACGAAGCCAGGGAAAAACTTACCAAGATAAAACCAAGAACACTTGGACAAGCAAGCCGAATCTCAGGAATTAACCCAAGCGATGTTCAAATTTTGATGGTGTACATGGGGAGATAAACCCTGGCGCCGCTCGAAATATTTGTGTCGTTAAATGTTTGGCGCATAGCCCTGCCTACGTCTCTCTCATCGCTTATGAAGATTGTTTCGATCCCAGGAGTAACATCTCATTAGCCTGAACTTCGGAAATATATTTTTTGTTTCCTTCCTTGTCACTGTAACTACGACTTACAAGTTTACCTTCAATTACCACCGGCTTTCCCTTGTCAAGATATTTTTCAGCTATGTCCGCTACCTTACCCCAAGCTACAACGCGGTGCCATTGTGTTTCTTTAATATTCTCCCCCTTTGAGTTGCGAAAGTTTTCGCTTGTGGCCAAGCTGAACTGCGCCAGCTTTCTTCCATTTTCGGTTTTTTTAATTTCCGGTTTCCCGACCAGGTTCCCGATTAATTGAACCCTGTTTTTAAATGCATACATAAGCGTAGTTTTTTGATATTATTAATTATTCTCCAGTACATCTTGCAAGCAAACCACTACATCACCTCAACCCTTTCGGTTGTGTAAGCTTGCATGAAATTAACGCCGCCCCGCAGTCGGTCAATAGGAAAAACAACAGCTTTCCTCAGTTTCTTTACCGGAAATTCTGGTGATTCAGATTTGCTGCTTAGTACAAGTTGGTTCTCTTCAGGGGCCTGGTTTTTGTTATCGTTGATACAAACGAATTGTTCATTTAAATTTTTTATCATGACAAAATTGAATGGAAAAAATGTAGCCATTCTTACTGAAAATGGCTTTGAGGAAGTTGAATTAACAAGCCCCAAACGAGCCCTGGAAGAGGCTGGTGCCACAGTGCATATTATCTCTCCGCAAGAAGAAAAAGTTAAGGCGTGGGATCATGATCATTGGAGCATTGAGCTTCCTGTTGACACGAACATTGCCGACGCAAAGTCCGATGATTACGACGCCCTGGTACTTCCGGGCGGAGTTTTGAATCCAGATAAGCTGAGAAGAAATACAGAAGCGGTTGAATTTGCAAAGGATTTTTTGGAGGCTGGGAAACCGGTAGCAGCGATTTGCCATGGTCCGCAACTCTTGATTGAAACGGGTTTGCTCGAGGGCAGAGAAATGACCTCTTATTCATCGATACAAACTGATTTGAAAAACGCCGGGGCTAACTGGCACGACAGAGAAGTAATTGTCGACAATGGCCTGGTGACAAGCAGAAGTCCGGACGACCTGGAAGCATTTAATAAAAAGATGATTGAAGAAATTGCAGAAGGCATCCATACACCGGCACCAACTCATTAGTTATTGCAAAAGACCTCGGCCGGTTGCGTCGAGGTCTTCTGTGGTGTGGGGCGGAATCGAACCGCCGACACAAGGATTTTCAGTCCTTTGCTCTACCAACTGAGCTACCGCACCATGCCCGTTTTAGATTTTTGATTGCGCATTTTGAATTTGAATCATTTCAAAAATCGGGCAGCAAAAATAGGGCTATCCACCTGAAATCTGAAATCTAAATTCAGCGATTACATTCCATACTGGGCGAGGAATTTTATACGCATAATTTTAAGCTGCTCCCAGGTAAATTCCAAGTCGGCTAGTTCTTCCTGTGCAACTTGCAAAGAAGAAGTTTCACAACTTTTAAAATATTCCAATACTTCTTGTTGTTCGTCTTCATCGATCATCTGGCCAATGGCATAATCCAAATTGAGTTTGGTTCCGCTGGCCGTAATCGTTTCCATTTCTTCCAATAGATCATCCAGCCTCATGTCCTTGTTTTTAGCAATCGTGTCCAATGGAATTTTCTTATCCGTTTGCTGAATGATGTAAACTTTTAAACCACTTTTATTGACCACGCTTTTCATTACGAAATCATCGGGTCGCTCAATTCCATTTTCCTCAACATATTTCGCGATCAGCTCTACAAAAGGTTTACCATAGCGAGCGGCTTTCCCCTTGCTCACGCCCTGGCATTTTTCCAACTCTGCAATATTTGTGGGATACATTGTAGCCATGTCCTGCAAAGAGTTTTCAAGAAAAATCACAAAAGGCGGCAGGGCTTTTTTCTTTGCTTCTTTCTGTCGCAGCTCTTTTAGCATTTCAAACAATTTCTCGTCGGCGGCGCTTCCGGCAGCTGCTTCCCCATTCTCCTCATCATCTTCATTGGCTTCTTCGAAAAGATTATTCAGAACAATCTTAAACGATTTTGGCTTCTTGAAATATTCTTCTCCTTTTTTTGTAATCTTAAGCACGCCATATTCCTCAATATCCTTGCTCAACAAATTTTCCAGGAGCATTTGCCGGATAAGAGAATTCCAGAAATGCGCTGGCTGATCATTTCCCGTAGCATATACGACTAATCCGTCATGGCGGAACATCTGACTCTGGGGCGTAAGTTTTCCAATAATAATATTTACCACATACTCAGTGGCAAATCGCTCGTCCAACGATTTAATTGCTTTTAGTGCCAGTACAGCCTGTTCTTTCGCCTCCACCTTTTCTTTTGGATGTTTGCAGTTGTCGCAGCTGCCACAATTTGCTTTTTCATATTCTTCGCCAAAATATCCCAGTAAAATTTTCCGGCGGCAAACTCCACTTTCTGCAAATGCCACTGTTTCATGGATAAGCTGTGCCCCAACTTCTCTTTCACTAAGCGGTTTATCCCGCATCAGGTGTTCAAGCTTTGCAACGTCCTTGTGCGAATAATATAAAATACACTTGCCCTCCATACCGTCTCTGCCCGCGCGACCTGTTTCCTGGTAATAATTTTCTATGCTTTTTGGAATATTATAATGAATTACAAATCGGATATCTGGTTTATCGATTCCCATTCCGAACGCGATGGTCGCCACGATCACCTGGACGTCTTCACTCAAAAACTGATCTTGCCTCTCCGTTCTTGTTTTGCTATCGATGCCAGCGTGATAAGCAACAGCTTTAATGTCATTTTTCTGGAGGAGTTCCGCCAACTCTTCAGTTGTTTTTCTGTTCGTAGTATAAATGATTCCGCTTTTGCCTTTATTCTGACTGATAAACCTGACCAGGCTTTTTAAGGTCTGCTCCTTTTTAATTTTGGGTTGAATCTCGTAGTAAAGATTTGGCCGGTTAAATGAGCTGGTATAAATTTTAGGATCGCGAAGGTCAAGATTTTTAATGATATCACTTTGAACCTTGGGAGTAGCGGTTGCGGTCAAAGCAATCACAGGCACATCAGGGTTTATCTGGATCATCATTTCCCTTAATCGCCTGTACTCCGGCCTAAAGTCATGTCCCCATTCAGAGATGCAATGAGCCTCATCAACTGCAAAAAAACAAATTTTCAGGTCGCTGAATATTTCAAGATTTTCCTGCTTCGTCAATGTTTCGGGGGCGACATATAACATCTTTGTTTTGCCCGCTTGCAGATCATCATGTATTTCCCTGATCTCTTTTTTGGTCAGGGTGGAGTTGAGAAAATGAGCCACATCATCTTTACTGCTGTAACTGCGAACCAGGTCGACCTGGTTTTTCATTAAAGCAATTAACGGGCTTACAATAATGGCAAGACCGTCGCTCACAATTGCCGGAAGTTGATAGCAGAGGCTCTTGCCTCCACCAGTTGGCATAATTACAAACGTATCGTGCCCTGCCAATAAAGATTCAATAATTTTTTCCTGGTTGTCTTTGAATTTATCAAATCCAAAATGTTCCTGCAGTGCTTTATGAAGATCTAACTTTTTCTTTGCCGGAATTTGCTCACTGTTTTTAGTCAACTTTTTTCCGGCAGGTTTTTTTACAGTTGTTGTCGCCATTATTTTTGCTCCTACGCCTCAAGGGCTTTTAATTAAGGTACTGATTTTTTAGCCGATCATATGACGAGTAAAATTCATTTTTTGCACATTCGAACTTTACTCTTAGTTCGAAAAGGCACATCACTCGTTTTCCGACTCATTAAAAGGGTGAGAGAATTGTCGAGGTCATTTAGCGAGAACCATTCACACAATTTCGACCCAAAGTCTTCGGCAAGATTGCGAATTTACAAAGCAACCATCTATTTATCAATCCCGTAAAGGTTAAAATTCAGAGTATATCGTTTGCGTTAGGACATTTCCTTTTAAATCTCCATAAATTTGCGCCTCCATTGATGCAAATCAATAGGAAAACTAAAAGAATGCAGCCCTCGATCAGACAAGCAGCCCTTCGCACAATAGAAATGGAAGCCCAATCCATTCAAGGCTTAACCGCTTTTATCAATGAGGATTTTGAAAGAGCCATATATACTATTGCCAACTCTAAGGGCAGGCTTGTGATCAGTGGTGTTGGTAAAAGTGCAGTCATTGCGCAAAAAATCGTTGCTACCCTCAACTCCACGGGTACACCTTCCATATTCATGCACGCGGCGGATGCCATTCACGGCGATCTGGGAATTGTGCAACAAGAAGACACAGTACTGATCATTAGCAAAAGCGGCAACAGTCCTGAAATAGAAGTGTTAGTCCCTCTGATAAAAAATTTTGGAAATGTTTTGATCGCAATGGTTGGCAATATAGAATCCTATCTTGCCCGGCAGTCAAACATAGTGCTGAACACTACTGTTCAACAAGAAGCCTGCCCGAATAACCTTGCGCCCACGACGAGTACCACTGCGCAGCTGGCCATGGGGGATGCCATTGCCGTTTGCCTGATGGAGTTGAAAGGATTCAATTCTGATGATTTTGCAAAATTCCATCCGGGTGGTATGCTTGGCAAAAAGCTGTATCTCCGTGTTTCAGATATCTATGAGCACAATGAAAAACCAGTTGTGTCACCGGATCAAACCTTGAAAGATATAATCATTGAGATTACAAGAAAAAGATTGGGCGCCACCGCGGTGGTTGATGAGAAGGAAATACTACAAGGAATTATTACAGATGGTGATCTAAGAAGAATGCTGGAAAAAAATCATGTGTCGGAAAATATCCAGGCTAAAAACATTATGACTTCAGATCCCAAAACGATCGATCCCGATGAACTGGCTGTAAATGCCCTGGATGTAATGCGTAAACATGAAATAACACAAATAATTGTCGTAAGAAAGGGAAAATATCTAGGCATAGTACATCTTCATGACCTGTTGAAAGAAGGGTTTATTTAGCATGACCGTCCAAACAAGCGTATGAGTAAACATTACTATGTAGCTATCATGGCCGGTGGAATTGGCAGCCGATTCTGGCCAATGAGCCGCACCAATCATCCTAAACAGTTTCTCGATATTCTTGGCGTCGGTAAAACACTTATCCAGCAAACTTTTGACAGATACAGTGATGTGGTTCCGGCTGAGAATATTTATGTTGTCACTTCGAATGAATATGTACCTCTTGTAAAAAAACAACTACCGGGAATTCCCGATGAAAATATTTTAGGTGAACCCTACCGCAAAAATACTGCGCCGTGCATAGCCTATATTTCTTTTAAACTAATAAAAAAAGATCCGAGCGCCTGCCTGATCGCTGCACCTGCTGATAACCTCATCCTGGACACTGATGAGTTTGCCAAGGCAACTCAAACTGCATTGAATTTTGTTGATCACCTGAACGCCTTTGTAACTCTTGGAATAAAGCCAAGCTATCCCAATACGGGCTACGGCTATATTCAGCATGATACGATCGAAGCCGCACCTGGAATCCATAAGGTAAAGACATTCACCGAAAAACCTAACCTTGAATTAGCAAAGACATTTATTTCCAGCGGTGATTTTTTGTGGAATGCAGGGATTTTTTTCTGGAAAGTAAAAAACATTTTAACCGCTTTTGAGAAATATTTGCCCGAAATGTATGAGGTATTTGCGGCCGAAAAGGATAAATTCAACACCGACGAGGAGGCCGCTGTGCTTAATGACGTTTATCTGCAATGCTCAAACATTTCCATTGATTTTGGCATCATGGAAAAAGCCGACAATGTGTATGTAATTCCCGCATCATTTGGCTGGAGCGACCTGGGAACATGGAACAGCGCCTGGGAAAATATGGAAAGAGATCCCAGTAATAACGCCGTGGCAGGAAAGAAAGTAGTTCTTATCGACGCCAGCAAGTCTATGGTCCACGTGCCTGATAGCAAACTTGTAGTATTACAGGGCCTCGAGGGCTACATTGTTGTGGACACAAAAGATGTTTTGCTCATCTGTAAAAAAGAAAAAGAGCAGGAAATTAAAGATTACATAGCCGAAGTAAGGAAAGCTACGGGCGATAAATTTCTTTGATTGAAAATTAAGGAACGAATTCCTCTTTTTTCTACCTTGTAGATTATTTGCAAACCAACATCCACAGATTTATTCTATGTCAATTCAGTTAAACAATATTCTTTTCATTGATATTGAAACGGTGCCACAACACGATGGCCATGAAAATCTCCCCGACGACTGGAAAGGTTTATGGGAAATAAAAGCGTCTTATCTTATTCGCAATAGGGAAACAGAAACCACACAAAGCATTTACTCCCGGGCAGGCATTTATGCCGAATTTGGCAAAATTATTTGCGTGAGCTGTGGTGCCATACAAGGAAATGGCGAAGAAAAAAAACTCGTCGTAAAATCTTTCTCGGGTGATGACGAAAAACTGCTGTTATACCAAGTTTCCGAGATGCTAAACAAATGGTGTATGGAGGGAAATAAATTTCTCTGCGCACACAATGGCAAAGAATTTGACTTTCCTTATCTCTGTCGAAGACTTATCATAAACAATCTTCCGGTTCCCGAAATTTTAAGGCTTCATGGCAAACGGCCATGGGATGTACCACACCTGGATACCCTCGAGCTATGGAAATTTGGCGATTATAAAAGTTATACGTCGTTGGACCTGCTGGCTCACACACTGAATATTGCTACGCCCAAGGACGACATCGATGGAAGCAAAGTGCACGAAGTGTATTGGAAAGAAAAAAATCTTACGCGAATTGTCACATACTGTCAGAAAGATGTAATAACCGTTGCGCAAGTTTTTTTAAGAATGAATGGCGAATTGTTGATCAAGCCCGAGAATGTAGAATTTAAAAACTAGCGAAAGGATGTTTGGCCTTCTTACGAAAAAATTATTTTGCCCCAAATTTTTTCTTGTCAAAATCTAGCATATGGAACGAATAAATTATTCTTCCGGTTCAAAGTGGGAAGACATCGTAGGCTATAGCCGCGCAGTAAAGGTGGGGAATGTGATTGAAGTGACCGGTACGGTTGCGAGCGGTGATGATGGGAATGTTGTCGGTAAAAATGATGGATATGCGCAAACAAAATACATTTATCAAAAAATGGAAAAGGTTCTGCAACGTGCTGGTGCCACGATGAAAGATGTAGTGAGGGTAAGAATGTTTGTTACCGATATTTCAAAATGGCAGGAATATGGGAAGGCGCACAGTGAATTTTTCAAAGAGATCAGGCCCTGTAATACAATGGTCGAGGTAAAGGCGCTCATCGAACCGGATTATTTGATTGAAATCGAAGCGACAGCCATAATCACATCTTCATCTCCCGCTGCAAGTACTGAATTGTATGGATATTGAAAGTTTGAGAGAATATTGTTTGTCCAAACCGAACGCAAAAGAAACACTTCCCTTCGGCCCGGATACGTTAGTGTATAAAGTGTATGATAAAATATTTTTGATCACCGGCCTTAATGAGGAGCATCTGAGCTTTAATGTAAAATGTGATCCGGAGATAGCCATAGAATTAAGAGAACACCATCCCTGTGTTTTACCCGGATGGCACATGAATAAAAAGCACTGGAACACGATAGTAATTGATGGCTCCGTTTCAGTAAAACTCTTAAAAGAGTGGATCGATCACTCATATGAGCTTGTTGCGAAAAGTTTTCCGCGACATAAGAAAAGAACTTCTCAAAAAAGGTAAGCCTTTTGTGCCGTTGTTTCGAGGTTTTCACTATTCACGTTCCTCACATTTACTATCTTCATTTTCAAATTTTCGGATTTGCATATTCACTCGAAACTTCCCAATGCTGGGACTACCATTTTCACAGTAATGAGTACCCTGGCGACGGAGCACAATGCTGTCAACCTTGGACAGGGTTTTCCGGATTATACCATGAGCGAAGAACTGATCGGTCATGTAACCGAAGCAATGAAAAATGGATTTAATCAGTACGTGCCCATGCAGGGTTATATGCCATTGCGGGAAGTATTGGCTGAGAAGATCAAATACCTGTACCAAACTGCTGTAAACCCGGCAACACAGGTTACTATCACTCCCGGTGGCACTTATGCCATTTATACCGCGTTAACAACTGTGCTGCAGCCTGGCGACGAAGTGATCATTTTTGAGCCCGCTTATGACAGTTACATTCCCAATGCAGAGGTGAATGGAGCTGTTCCCATTTTGGTTGAACTGAAATTCCCCGTGTATAAGATCGATTGGGCAGAGGTCAGAAAGAAAATCTCTCCCAAAACAAAAATGATCATGCTCAACTCGCCACACAATCCAACCGGAGCTGTTTTATTAGAAGAGGACATGAATGAACTTCGATCGATTGTGAAGGGTACAAATATTTTTATCTGTAGTGATGAGGTATATGAACACCTGATATTCGACGACATTCCCCATCAATCGATTCTCCGGTACCCTGATTTGCTAGAGAGAAGCTTCGTCTGTTTTTCCTTCGGAAAAGTTTATCATTGTACGGGCTGGAAACTAGGCTACTGCATTTCTTCACCGGAGTTGATGAAAGAATTTCGAAAAGTTCATCAATTCAATTGTTTCTCTTGTCACACACCATCACAAGTCGGGCTCTCCAAATTTCTGAAGAATAAAGAATCGTATTTGTCGCTTCCGTTATTTATGCAGCAAAAACGAGATTATTTTTTGAAATTAATGAAAGAAACAAAATTTGGAATGCTGGAAAGCAAGGGTAGCTATTTCATTTGTGCAACCTATGATAGAATCAGCAATGAACCCGATAAGGATTTTTCGATCCGCATTACAAAAGAATACGGGGTAACCACCATTCCAGTCTCCGTTTTTTACAGGTCAGGGACCGACAATAAAGTTGTCCGGTTTTGCTTTGCAAAAAGAAATGAAACGCTGGAAGCTGCAGTGGAAAAGCTTGTTACCATCAGATGAGAAAAGATTTGCCTGATACGCCTATAGAAATAATTAGATGCAACACAGAAGACGCCTTACCGCTTTCTGAAATTGCGATTCGTTCTTACAAGGATTTTTATCTATACCTCTGGCACGACAACGGGGAGTGGTACGTCAATCGCTCATTCTCTCCGCCAGTTTTTGAAAAAGAATTACGGGATCCCAACCATGCCTTTTTCTTCTTAAAGCAAACCGAAAAACTTGTCGGCTTTTTAAAAATGAATATAAATCAGCCATTGCATAACTATGAAAAGTTTGATTGCATTGAGCTCGAGCGGATATATCTTGTAAGATCAGCAACTGGTAAAGGACACGGACATAAGGTGGTTGAGTTTTGTTTCGAGTATGCCAGAAAATTAAACAAACAACTTATCTGGCTAAAAGCCATGGACAGCAGTGAGGCCGTATTTTTTTATGAGAAGCTGGGGTTTGAACGTTGTGGTAGTTTCCAACTCGATTTCCCGAAAATGAAGAAAGAGTTTCGCGGAATGGTCATCATGATGAAAAAATTATAGGAATGCCATTCAATTCCCGATACAAAGGAATTTTTTTTATGCTGCTGGCGGCTCTGGGGTTTTCTCTCATGGGCGGCGCTGCTAAATTGCTCAAGGCAGGTTTCAATGCAGGACAACTCGTTTTCTTTCGCAACCTCGTTGGGGCAGTCGGTTTAACTGCAGCTTTTATTGCAAAACCTCCTGTGAATAGAGGAGGGAAATTTCACTGGCTTGTTTTCAGGGGAATTATGGGCACGATCGCCTTATATACTTTATTGTACTGTGTTTTGCATTTACCACTCAGCACCGCTATGACCTACAATCTGACCTCAGCCGTTTTTATCGCATTTTTTTCTTTCCTGCTTTTTAAAGAATATCATGGGCCGGCGGTCTTATTTGCAGTGCTCATTGGTTTTGCCGGGATGCTACTCGTATATAAACCCAATATGCACTATCCCTGGTATTACCATGCAATTGGTTTGCTGTCGGGAATTGTCTCCGCTATTGCATATATCACCCTGGGCAAACTTGCTCCTTATTACGACTCACGGGTGATCGTATCGTCCTTTATTTTTTCAGGAATATTAATTCCCTCTTTATTGATGGTGATTGGTCAGCTCGCACACATTAGGTACGATGATTTTTTCTTTATTCAATGGAAGTGGCCGCGGGGAATTGAATGGTTTTATATTCTTTGGCTCGGTCTTGCTGCCCTTTTTGGCCAATACTTCGTCACAAAAGCATACGGAGCAGATAAAGCAGGTATTGTCTCAGTCTTTGGTTATTCTAATATCATTTTCTCAGTTTTTATCGGTCTCGCTTTGGGTGATTCCTTTCCCAATATTGTGTCCTGGGCGGGCATATGCTGCATTATCCTCAGCGGCGTTATTATCTCGCTCGTGAAACGACAGATTTCAACTACCTGACATTTTTCCAAAATTATTTTTTTTAAAATATTTGGCGAATCAAATTCTATTATCGTATATTTGCGATAATAGATAGAAATCACAAGACCCAAATCTGAAATTCAAAATTTGAGCAGCTTTTGAGTTCTTTGGTTCTTGGAATTTGAACTTTAATTAAATGGCATTTCACAAAAAAGAGGAGTTCGGTGCAAAAGAGC
>VBAQ01000220.1 GCA_005883765.1 Bacteroidota bacterium | reverse complement strand
TTGAAGTATTTTTTTCGCAAAACTACTTCTTTCCTATTGTTATGCTCATGAATTCTCATCGTTCCGTCATTGGAGATGAAGAATAATATTAACTTTTTACGAAGGACAACTTTTAGTAGATTTAATATACAATTTTAAACTCGCTTATATGAAAACGCAACGCTCTACCTGTCTTTTTGTTTTGACCCTTGTAGTTACTTTGATTTTCTCAACGAACAGTTTTGCACAGAGAGGAAGATATAAGTACAACCGAGGATCGTACGGGTATTATCCTTACAGAAATTATTCCTATGTTCATCCACGTGTTTCTATTCATCTTGAAGGGTATGACTATGGGTATGATCGCGGCTATTATTATCGTCCTTATGGATCTTATTTCCAAATGGTAGTTCCGCCATTTGGCCTTCGCATAGGTACGCTGCCTTTTGGCTATAGAAGTTTTTATATTGGCCCAAATCCCTATTATTATTACAACGGAACTTATTATCGTCCCTACGCAAATGAGTATGAGGTTGTGGCACCGCCGTTGGGTGCCGTCGTACGCCAATTACCTCCGGGTGCCAAACCAAAAGTTATTGACGGACAAAAATATTACGAATTGAGTGGCACTTACTACAAGGAGCAGCTTGACTCCGAGAATAGACTATCGTACACTGTTGTTGGTACCGACGGAGTGTTAAATACAGACGGAGGCGCAAGCGTGCAAGCCGAACCTCAAATAGGTGACAGAACGGATAAGTTACCTGCAGACAGTAAGCCCGTCGTGATCCAGGGTGAAAAATTATACAGCACGACCTCTGGATTATATTATAAAGAAGTGATAGAGGGAAATAAGGTGTATTATGAGGTGGTAGGAAAGTAAACAGTCACTTACAAACTCTCTTAAACAGGTCTTTGGCCTGTTTTTTTGTGTGGTAAACCGCAATATTGATGAACCCTGGACGACGACAGAATTTATGTAATTAATGAAATCTGACCCCTCCTATAAAATAGTATCGGTTCTTCATTTATTTGAGCGGCTTCCAAAGAATGAGCGGTTAATTGTTGATGTGCTCAGGCAAATCATAACTGAGAATTTGCCATCGAATTGTAAAGAAAAACTTGCTTTTAATGTTCCCTTTTTTTATGGAAACAGGGGCATTTGCATTATTTGGCCCGCCACTATACCCCGTGGAGGAATTCAGGAAGGTGTACTATTGGGTTTTTGGCAAGGCAATAAGTTGAATGATGAGCATGGTTATCTTACACATGGCACAAACAAAAAAGTTTTTTACAAGATCTTTAATGAAGTCGATGAAATTGATGAACCTGCCATTGTAAAACTTTTGAAAGAAGCGGTTAAAGTGGATAATTCATTGACTAAGATTCAGCGTCAAAAGAAAACATGATGCGCACTTAATTTTCCGTCGTATTCATCGTTGCTTGCCCGTGGTCAGCGCGCCAGGGTTTACAATATTTGGTATGTGGTTATGTTTATAGAATTCCACAATATTTATTGCTGCGAGTCGCGACATCTCATTTCTTGCTTCTACAGTTGCCGAACCAATGTGAGGTAACACGGCAACATTCGCCATAGACAAAAGCGGATTATTAGCATTCATTGGCTCGGGGTTAGTGACATCAAGACCCGCTCCCCAAATAATTCCTGCATTCAATGCATCCAACAGGTCCTGTTCATTATGTATACCGCCTCTTGCCGTATTGATGAAGATGCAGCCTGACTTCATCCTGGCAAATGCATTTTTATTGAATATTCCGGTATTCTCCCGATTCAAGGAAGAATGTACGGACAATACGTCGCTTTCACCTAACAGTTCTTCAAAGCTTACGAGCCTTGCATTCAAAATCTTTTCTGCCTCTGTATTCGGCCTGCGGTTGTAATAGATCACTTTCATGTTGTATGCGCCCTTGCATCGGATAGCCATTTCCAGACCAATGCGCCCCAATCCGAAAACACCAAGTGTTTTATTTTTTAACTCAATTCCCAGGTTCGCCTTTGGTTTGAAATAAGTCCATTCTCCTTTGGCGATCGAGTTGTGCAGGTAAAACATTTTTCGGGAGACGGCAATCATTAGTCCAAACGCAACATCGGCCGTAGCATCGCTCATAGCACCGGGGGCGTAGCCAATTGGAATGACGAGCCTTGTCGCCTCAGCGACGTCGATGTTATCGTAGCCCGCAGCGAACTGTGAAATAATATCGAGATGACTGCATTGATTAAGAAAGTTTTTATCGATCGAGTCTGTTAGCAGGGTCAGCATAGAATTGACGTTTTTGCCAGCATCGATTAGCTCATATGGCGTCATGGGTCTTTCATTCGGCCAGACCCGCACATCGAATCCTTCATTTTTCATTAAATCGATTCCCGTTGCCGGAATGTCTCTGGTAACGAAGACTTTTATTTCATTGGGATCTTTTCTCATGGAGGCAAAACTAAGTTGTTTATATTTTCAATAATTCCTGTGCCGCGGAAAATAGGACAGGATGGAGCAAGAACCGCGCTCGTCAAATAAGATTTTCCGCTTCCATCAATGTGGGCATGATTTTTATTTTCTTTACTGAATGAAAAAGATAATTGAATTTACCGCCTTAATTCTTGCCGCTTTGGTTATGGGTGTTTTTTGGGGCACCTGGTTTACACTGACACGGTCAATACATGATTTTTCGGCCGCAGAATTCATTCACATCGGCAAAACGATCATTGCAAATGTCGCAATACCTATGAGCGTGATTATGCCCGCAACCTTATTCTTGATGTTGGTTTCACTACGGCAAGTCCGCCGCGTGGATAGGGTATCTTTTTATTTCTACAGCTTATCATTCCTGCTCATGGTGACCACAGTGATCATTACCGTGGCAGTAGAAGTTCCGATTGACAACAAAATAAAACGCTGGACAGAAGCCACCATTCCTTCCAATTGGGAGTCGTTGCGACATACGTGGGCTCAGTTCCACACAATGCGGACCTTTACTTCCATTGCTAGTGTTGGTTTTTTTGCCTGGGGATTTTTTAAACAAATAAAATAAGCGAAGTCATTACAGAGATGGGATGACTGGTAGGTGTGCAAAATGACTCCTTGGTTAAATGTTTCGGTTTTTACAAGCTGCACCTTCGTGGTATTGCGGATTGCTTTTTTGAATGACTGAAATCTTTTAATGAATACAAACTACCAGGAATGCTGGATTAATTTAAGCCTGTGCGGGCGATGATGAAAAAATTGGTACTTAGAAGATTTAGATCTACATTGGATTTCCTTTCCCCCCACGTAAATTTATTTACTCCGTTTCCTGTTCATTATTTTTTTACCACCTAAATAAAAATCACATGAAAAAGCTCACCATTCTTTTTACGTTCATTTGCCTGGCTTCTATAACTTTTGCACAAAAAGGAGAAGAAGAAGGCATTAAAAAGGCAATACAAGCAAGATCAGACGCTAATAGAAACCGCGATCTGGCAGCCTGGAGGGCTTCCTGGCAACACGATCCAAAAGCTTCCAATACTTTTATCTCTAAGGATGGCTATAATAACGTAAGAAGTTGGGATAGCATTGAGGTAATGATGGAAAGAGACATTAAACAAAATCCCAAACCGGATAATACTATGCAGGTAAAAATGGATAATTTTTCTATTCGGGTGGATGGTAACTTGGCAATGGCCGACTACGATGCGATTTTTACTCCTGTCACTGATCAGTCCTCAATTTTTCCTTACACCGGGGTTTTGAAGTATCATAATTACGATGTACTTGTCAAAGAAAATGGTCAATGGAAAACAAATTCCCGGATCGTCACCTTGCCCCAAAGCTATAATCCCAGTGGCCATGCCGCAGAGATAGACATGAACACTGCAGGTTATGATCTGCTTGCTGCAAAGAAAGTAAATGAGGCCATTGAGGTATTCAAATTGAATGTAAAACTCTTTCCCGATTCGTGGAATGTCTACGATAGTTTGGGCGAGGCATATGCCGCAGCAGGAAATACAAAAGAAGCTATCGCGAACTACGAGAAGTCCATTCAGTTAAATCCAAAAAGTGATTCAGGGAAAGAAGCATTGACAAAGCTGAAACAAAAATGATGAGGTGCCTGATCTAAGGTTTTTTGCTATAAAGTCAGACTTAGCAAAAACAATTTTAATTATTCTTTTAATTTTTTTAAACCAAACTAACTGCATTATGAGACAGTTTTTCTTGTTATTCTCAACGGCAAGCATATTTATTGCTTGTAATAACTCAACAGAGGTCAAGTCTGCTGCCATGGCGAAGAACTCAGATATTACTCAACAGAATCTGAAGGGAAAAGTACAAGAGTTTGAGGAAACGTCCTACACTGTTGACAGTACTGGTGCAAGCAAGAAAGATTCTTTGGTGAACATAAGCCACTTCGACGCTCAAGGATACCAATCAAAATTTCTAACTAAGGATGCTGCGGGAAAAATACACACGGATCAAACGGTAACGCATGCCGAAAATGGGGCTTTTAAAGAAATGGTTACAATGACTGACGGCAAGCAAACCTTCAGACTTGTGACAGACTATGATAAAGATGGCAAGTATACGGGCGGAAAGTCCTACGATTCTACGGGAAAACAAGATAGCTACTACACAGATCTTTCCACTAATGAGTATGGTATTGTATACGCAGGCAAACAACATTTCGTGGATGGCAGAGTAAAATCTACCTGGGATTTTAAATATGACGGCCCCATTTATGTTGGTGGAAGTTCCACTGATAGCACAGGAAAAATGTCTTACACTGGTTCCGTAAAAGTGAACGATAAGGGAGACCCTATTGACGAAATGTCGACCACCCGGCAGAAAGACTCCACTAAAACGGAAAGGATGACCTATAAATATGATAGCTACGATGACAGTGGAAACTGGACACAACGTACTACTTATAACGAAAAAGGTAAATCCTCAAAAATTGTCAAAAGGACGTTTATTTATTTTAAAGAGTGATCGGTTTAATATTTTTTAGAAGCCTTCATCGAAAAATGAGGGGCTTTTTTTCTTGTAGCCAACACGATTTCTCATCGGTAACATATAACAGGAGGTGGATATTTTTGTCAAGAAAATTCTGCACAAAGTGTAAACTAATTTTTGGGCATAGCGGTTTCTTTTAGATTTGGCAAAATGAACCATTATGAAAATTATTTCTTCCATCATCTTTTCATTTCTTCTCTTATCCTGTGCGGCCGGGAAAGAAAGAATTTTTATCGGGAGTACCCCGGCAGGTCATGTTGTAAGAGCTTTTCTTGGAATACGGTTTTCTGACTCCGTCGATTTCATCCGTTGGAAGATCGCAATCCAGGATAACAAATACACACTTCGCTGCAATTACGGGATCGGCAAACCCAACACGAATGGTTTTTTTGACGGTGGTAAGTGGGTAACCTTTGATGGCAGTGTAAGGAAGGAAAAAAATTACTATTACCTTGGTAGTGGCGACAAAACTTTAAGGGTTGTCGAACTCAACATTGATCTGCTTCATATACTCGACCCCGAAAACAATTTATTGATAGGAAATGGGGGATGGAGTTATACGCTCAACAACATTGCTCCTCTTGGTACCGATCGGCTTAACCTTTCTGCGAAGCAGACTATTCTGAAAGATTCGATGGTTTTTCAAGGAAGAACGCCTTGCGGTGTTCCGGGCATCATACCCTCGGGAAAACTATGTTATAAACTAAAATGGTATTTCGTTCTTTACGCCGAAAAAAATAAACCGGCTATGTACAAAGTTTTGGGTACCCCCTGGCGCCAGGAAGGCGGCAGAGTGGGGGCCTGGAAAATTATTAAAACCAGCGATGGAAGAATTACTTACCAGTTGAATGATGAACATGGGCATGCTCTCATGAATCTTGTAAAACTGGAATCTTGTAAAACTGGATGAAAATATTCTGCTCTTTGCTGATCGACAGGGAAAGCTATTGGTAGGAGATGAAGATTTTAGTTATACACTCAACAAGAAGAGGTGAAGTCGCACTTTTCTTAATCTTACTGTCCTATTGCCTGTAAAAACTCGCATCATCACTCCAAGTTGAAAGTCTTTGCGATGATCACCAATGATAACAGAAAACCCCGGTAAATCACCGGGGTTCAAATAAATGCTGAACATTTATTTATGCCTTAACACAACTTGTCTTGGTGCAACAACCTTTGTCCTTACAATCAGGTGTGCATGTTTGTTGTGTGCATTGCTTGTTATGCTTATTCTTTTTAGGCTTATCATTATTGGCAAATGCTCCCGAAGCTAATGTCGAGACCAGTGCCAGCATTAGTATTTTTTTCATAACGCTATTTTGAGATTAACAAATGCCGACGCCACTGACGCTAAAGGTCAGGGTTATAAAACTTGAAGTCGGAACCGAGACCAGCCTGGCTGCATCCCGATTAGATGTCTTTTTTTAAATAGAATAAGTGTTCGGTGGTTTCCAAACCGATGGTATATACGATGAAACATATTTTGAATCGGTCGAAGCGTGGCATTGAAGAAGCAAAAGATTTTTCGATGGCCATTCATATTGTGACTGAAAAGTGAAAGTTGAGCAGATAGGGCAGAATGAGCAATCTGTATTACACTTTTCGGAAGACTTTTGATCTTTCTGCTTTTTATGATGGCAGCTCATTCCCTGCTGTTGTTTCATGCAGCTCATCTTGCCACAAGAATTCTTCATGGTTGATGAGAAGCTCGCCGTTTCGATAAGAAAAACCAGGAGGGGAAAGAATAATATCAGCGCCCTTTGTTTCATAAGCACGTCCAAAATAAAAAATAATTTCAAGAATACCTTTTGATCGTTTCCCTTTATGATGAACGGTTGAATTATTTACGACAATTCCGGCGAATCGATTTTCTACAAGATCTGCACGAGCTGAATATTATTTCCGCACGTGTCACTGAAAACTGCCAGCCTGGATGGACCCATTTGTGTCGGTTCCATACTAAAAACCACGCCTAAGCTTTTTAACCTGTTATACTCCTTATCAATATCGTCGACATAAAATGCGGTCCAGTGAATACCTACGTCGAAAAGTTGCTTTTGATAAACTTTCGCCGGAGGGAATCCCATTGGTTCAAGCAGTAATTCGACTCCATCCCTTTCTTCATTTGAAACGACGGTCAGCCATTTATGCTCACCGAGCGGTATCTCGGTTTTTTTTACAAAGCCCAGTATCTCGGTATAAAATTTTAGTGCTTTATCCTGGTCATCGACTGGGACGCTGGTTACTTTAATTTTCATTTCAGAAGAATTTTCTTTTTATAAAATTCTTAAATGAATCTCAACCCGGCTTATCCAAAATTGCTTTTTCTTTTCAATCGTTGAAAATGGGCTGGCGTAGTACCGGTAATTTTTTTAAATCTGCGCGAAAATGAAGGTATACTTTCGAAGCCGACTGAAATACAAACTTCCGCAACAGGCGATCCTCTCTTCAAAAGTTCTTTCGCTTTCT
>VBAQ01000037.1 GCA_005883765.1 Bacteroidota bacterium | reverse complement strand
TTAAAGCGAAGCACCGTAAAGCCAGCTGCTTCCAGCGCCTTTTGCCTAAATTCATCTTTTCTAATTGTTTCTTCCCATTGATGAGTTATTCCATCCACTTCAATCGCCAGCATTAACTCCTTACACATGAAATCTGCAATATAATTCAACACCGGTCGCTGACGCCTGAACTGAAAACCTTTTAGCTTTCCTGCCCGCAAAACATATTTCCCTGCCTACCGGCAGCTACCGGCAGGCAGGCATAAACAAGCTTCTGCTTCGTCATTTCTTTACGCAGGCGGTTGGCATACTGCTGCAAATTCTTATTGTAATAATGATTGTCATGTTTGTTGATAATGAAATTACAACTATGCGGAACATCTTATCCACCCCCATTCGGAAATTCCTGAAGCTGAAAAACTTCCCCCGCCAGCGGGGGACATTATACAGTCTCATTTTCGCAAAGCGTAAAACCGGAACCAAAAAAATAAAGTGATGCCTGGAAGCATCGTGAAAACGATGCGGGCATCACGGCATCAACATCTTCCTTCCGTGGCTCTTCGCAGCAACAGAAAAAAAATAATAGCTCAATTTTTTTTAAAACCACGGAGACGCAGAGTTCACGGAGGATCACAGAGAAAATCTCCTGCATCTTAGTGCCGGTAGTGCCTCCGTGGTTCTATTATTTTCCTCCATAGTTCTTCGCAGCAACGGCCCTCGTTGGCCAAATAATATATATTTGTTTAAAAGGAGCGTTATATGGCTTTCGGAATGAATTTCAATGAACGGACTGAGATCGAACAAAAAGTTGTTGTCCTGGCATTTGGTGTTGACACTCTTGCAGGAGGAGACGCCATGCATGAGAGCGGCGCACAACATTTTATTATTGACACCTGGACATCAGGTATGACTCCTCCCCCATTGTATTATGACACGATTGCCAAAGATCTGAGACAGGCAGGCGGCGCACCAGAATTCAGCGATAAGGAAGCTATAAAAAAATATATCAACGATTACAGGCTGCATGAACTCCCCAATGAAATAAGGAACCAGATCGAACAATTGGCTCACGGCAGAAGGAATGATGTACTCAGCTTAGTGGATGCTCTTGAAATGGTTTTAAGAACATTGGATGAAAATGTTGAACCACCTGGCTATGATGAAAAGTACAGAGCGGTGACAGGATTAACAGAAGTAAGATTAGTCGATGCTGCTCCTTATAGAACAACATTGGAACATGCACTTGCAAAAGCAGGTTTTGAAGTAAGACCAGACAGAGATCTAAGGCAAAGCAGCGTGGCATGGGAAAAAGCAAAGGGGCATATTGGTGCATATGGAAAGGGAGACGATGAAAAGATCGATGCCGCCATTGTTCAGCAAAAATTTAATGAGACGATACAGAGGCTTTTAGAAATAGCCCGTGAAAAACTATTTTCTCAAATGGATTTTGGAATTCCCGGATTTCAACCGGACCTATCAGATGTTTTGTTCGATGGTTTTGAATTCAAACCTATCAATAATGTTTCTTTTACCGGGTCGAGCATATACAGGGGCCAGGGAACCGATGTACCGCTTTTGCAGGGACTGCTGGAATATAATACTGATCATCCATTAACAGCAGCAGGGCTTATTCAATTGGCAGCTCACGAAGCCATGATCGGCCACTACCTTAATTCTGCGGTTACGGATCTTTTATGGAGAGCAGGGAAACTTCCTTTTGAAGCTACCATGGGAACCATGTGTACATCGTCTGCAGTATTCCAGGAAGGATGGGCTGAGAATGCTTTGTATGTGATCTATGGTTCAAAAGAAGAAGCATTAAACGGCATTGAAAAAGATTTTGGGATTAACAGCGCTGATATGGAAGTTGTCTTGGCAATGGCCGATCTTCAGAATGTTGCCAAACATAATGTATCAATTTTATATCAACGGGAAGGAGTTCCGATTGAAAAAGTAAGAAATTATCTGAGGGATGACTGTATCATGCCGGATCATCTGGTAAAAAAACTTTCCGGTGGGTGGGCACAGGATCCGATCCTTGGTCCGATGTATGGCCCTGCTTACTATGTGGGAACAAAGGTGGTGAGAGATGCTATTGCAAAAGTTGGAGCCAAAAGAGTGGCAGAAGTTGGATTACAAATAACGGGAAGATTGGCAAATGTGGTTACATTCCCGGAACAGGTCTATCAAAAATCTGCTGAATCTCTTCAGCTATCTTAAGTGTTTCATGAAATAAAAAAGCTGGGGACAGTTCTGAGTTTGCTACCTATTCTTTCACCGTGACATAAAAAATTATATTTTTTTCTTCTTTAGTTCTCCGCAACGACAGCTCCGCCATGCGACAACTAAGTTTCCGTGACCTCAAGGCCATTTGCAATTACGTATTATGATTAAGCTAGCTATTCCACTCTTACATGTATCGGATCCCATTGCAGCAGAAAAGTTTTATTGCGACAATCTGGGTTTTCAAAAAACTTTTACATACCGTCCTTTTGGCGACTCCGGACCTTGCTACTTTGGATTAGCACGCGACGACATCAGGATTCATTTATCTTCCTTCCCGGACGATGGCAAACCAGGAAGTGCCATTGTTCTTATTGTCGAAGATGTTGATGCTCTCTATAAAGAATTTACTGGAAGGAACACGAAAATTGATTTAGTCCCAACTGACCAATCATGGGGAAATAGGGAAATGTATATTAAAGATCCCGATGAAAACAGTATTCGTTTTACTCAATGGACAAATAAAGAGACGTAATTTTATCCTGTACTGGTTTTCCAGTATCAGTGTCTTTTTTTGTAATTCCTCGCACCAACAAACGTCCCACTATATGAAATCTCAAAGATTAATTGGGATCCTATTTATATTGATGGCTGGAAAAGGTGTACCCGCTCAATCTATAGAAGGTGTTTGGAAGGGAACATCTTCGTGCCAAATAAAATCATCGCCCTGTCGTGATGAAATTGTCGTTTATCATATTTCAAAAGACAGCACTGGCAAGTCATACGAGGTAATAGCAAATAAGATGGTTGAGGGAAAGGAAGAGCATATGGGAACGTTAAATTTTACTTACGATGATAAGCAAAAAGTTTTTGTTTCTGTTGATAGTGCACGAAATGCCAGGTGGGACTTTAAATTAACGGGTAATGCAATGAAAGGGACTCTAATGTATAAAGGTGATCTATACAGGCTCGTTGATGTCAAAAAAGAAAATTGAGGTTTTCATTTTGTCGCTGAGCTTTCTTCTAAAATTCGTCGCATCAACAACTAAAAAAAGGATAAACTTGTTATTCCTAAATCAATAAAATCATGGAAAAAATAAGCACCGAAGTTTATAAAAAAATTGACAACGATCTTTACAATGCCGATGGCGATATCTGGTGGAAACCAGATACGATTTTACATCTGCTCAAAACTTCTGTGAATCCGTGGAGAGTAGGCTGTGCAAAAGACATTATTAAAAAATTGGCCATCGACCCAAAAGGCAAGACTGCGCTGGAAGTTGGTTCGGGCGGAGGCATATTAACCGAAGAGATCGCTAAAATGGGGTTTATAACTACTGGTATCGATCCTGCTGACCAATCGATCATAACCGCATCAAATCATGCAAGGGCAAGCGGGCTCAATATTAAATATGAAAAAGGTACAGGAGAGAACCTTCCTTATGCTAATGGCTCATTTGATTTTGTTTTTTGTTGTGATGTGTTGGAGCATGTGCAGGATCTGCCCAAAGTAATTTCGGAAATTTCGAGAGTGTTGAAACCAGGCGGAGTTTTCATTTATGACACATTGAACAGGACATTCATTAGTAAAGTAGTAGCGATTAAAATCTGGCAGGAATGGAAACGCTGGGCATTCATGCCACCTAATCTACATGTATGGGAAATGTTCATCAAGCCAGGTGAGATCAAAGAACTTTTGCAGAAAAATGGTCTGGATTGGAAAGAACATACGGGTTCATCGCCTAACGTATCGATCCCGAAGATGCTGGGCTTCCTTAGAAAAAGAGCAAAAGGTGAATGGACCTATGCGGACCTTGGTCAGAATTTCTGGCTGGTTAAAAGCAATGATATGAATATCCTTTACGCCGGATTCGCGATAAAGAAATAGTATGACCCCTGCCGAATCGGATTATATCGTCAGGGAGGTAAAAACTGTGTTCGATAAAATGGCCAGGTATTCAGAAGAGGCCCAGTTGGACGATTTCTTAAGTTACTACGATAACTCCCAATCGTTTTTACACTGTAGTGCTGATGGTAAAATGAGAAATTATGAAGATCTCAAAAAGATCTGTACCGAATACTATTCCTCGCTGAAGCAACAAAACCTTTCCACTACAACAGAAAAATTCAACGTTGTTGATGCAAACATTGTGATCGTAGGCTGGACCGGAAATATCATAGCTCAATTTAAAAACGGAGATACGATGAATATGTACAATTACTCAGTCACAAATGTGTTTAAGAAAATCGACGGCAAATGGAAAATAATACACTCGCATGAGTCCGCATTGCCTCCGGAAATAATCAAAAAAACGGAATAAGTTTCCTTCGAGCGCCTCGAGAACCGAATCACCACAACTCTAACTTTATATTATGCAGGAATTAACAACCAGGGAGAAGGATTTCAATCAAACGCTTGATCTGTGGTTAGAACAATTAGAACATTATGATCTAATCCAATTGTCAGCTAAACCCTCCGCGAAAAGTTGGTCAATGGGACAACTGTATATGCATCTTATTCAAGCCACTCGTTTTTTTATTAAGCAAATACACATCGCTGCTTCCAACAACGACAATATGAGTGAAGAGTCATTCGTTGGCGCACAAACGATGTTTCGTAACAATGAATTCCCGGATGTATTGCTCGAAGGGCCTCCTTCCAACGCAACTACACCACAGCCTGTGGACAAAGAACACCTCCAAAGAAAATTATCGCAGTTAAAAGATGAAATTAAAAATGCCGAAATCCTCGTTTCAACGAGTGAATTCAGGGGCAAGACAAGACATTTCGGGCTAGGCTACTTTTCTGCGGACGAATGGTTGCAGTTTGCCGAAATGCATCTTCGGCATCATTTAAGACAGAAAAAAAGACTAGATGAGTTTTTAAAAGCGTAATCAACATAAACAAAAGAAAAGATCTTCCCACTGAAACCCGAATAAAACAATTTCTAAATAAATTACACCAAAAACAAAATGGCAAATGCGATCAACTGGTTTGAAATCCCTGTTAAAAATTTCGATAGGGCAAAAACATTTTACGAAACTATTTTGACCACAACCATGCAGTCATTTGATGCCATGGGAATGAAATCAGCTTTTTTTCCGGCCGCGTTAGAGAGCGGAAACGTCGGCGGTTGTATCATTGAGGGACCAGGTTACGAACCGGCAAAAAAAGGGGCTTTGGTGTATCTCAGTGGAGGCGACGATCTGAGTATTGTACTTTCAAAAGTTGAACCGGCCGGAGGTAAAATTATTCTGCCTAAAACTGCGATCGGTGCAAATGGATTCATGGCACATTTTGAAGACAGTGAAGGAAACAAGGTTGGACTGCACTCGATGAAGTAAAAACTTTTCTGGCCAATCTCTCCGCAACCTGGCGACTATGGTTGACGCAGGTATTATTGCACCGGCCGTCTTAAACAGATCGGGCAATAGTCGTAAATTTATGGCTAGACTATCTCTCAATGAAAGAAGAAAGATTAAATGTAGAGTACCTGCTTGGGCAATATAAGCCCGGGTGGAGTCTTGAACAGGCTTTTTATACGAGTGAGAAAGTTTTTGACGCAGAATGGAAATATATTTTTCAAAAGCATTGGTTATTTGCCGGTAATACAGCCCAAATACCAAAAGCGGGTGACTATTTTGTCTATCATTTACAAAATGATTCGATCATTATCATTCGGGGTAACGATGGCGATGTGCATGCGCTTTATAATACATGTCGGCATCGTGGCTCCGCAATTTGTTTAAATGACGCGGGTCACGCTGCCAAATTGATTTGTCCTTATCATCAGTGGGTGTATGATAAAGATGGAACATTACTAAATGCGCGGATGATGCCAGAGGATTTTTGCAAGGATGGCTACAATTTGCGTTCTGCTCATCTGAAAGTGGTTGAAGGTTTGATTTTTGTTTCTCTTGCGGATGTGCGGCCTGATTTTTCTTTAATTGAAAAAAGCTTATCACCTTATTTAAAGCCTTATAAAATCAATGATGCAAAACTGGCCTGTATAAAAAACTATACCCTCCAGGCGAACTGGAAATTGGTAGCAGAAAATTTTCGGGAATGTTATCACTGTGGTGGTGCTCATCCCGAGTATTGCAATGCGGTAATAGGTGCAAACTTACGGGAGGATACCAGTGAATTGACCCTGGCAAAGCAAAAGCAATGGAATGAAAAAGGTTTGGCGACGGCATTGGTGGAAGTAACGGAAGGAACTACAACTTATGCGGTCCGCTATCCGCTGCGTCCAGGTGTGGAAAGTTATAGCGTTGATGGAGAAAAAGTTTCTGTACCGATGGGCATGCATAAAGATCATGACGCCGGTGTAGTTGGATTGGTAAACTATCCGAACTTCTGGATGGATGCAGTAAGCGATTACGTATGGACCATGAGGGTAACACCGGTAAATGCCGCGACAACAGATGTGCAATTTTGCTGGCTGGTTGATACCGATTCGGTAGAGGGAAGCGATTACACGTTAGAGCATCTTACTGAATTTTGGGAAATTACGGGCAAGCAAGATGGAAAATTATGCGAGAATAATTTCAAAGGTATTCAAAGCAAGGCCTATAGCCCCGGGCCTTACGCCCCGGTTGAGGACCAGGTGGTGAATTTTGTCGATTGGTGCGTAGAGCAATTGAGGTTGGGCATTCAGGAAGAAGCCGTCGTATAACCTCTATCCTTGTTTTTCATGAATAATAGAATGCCAACGGCAACAAAGCCTACTATTCCGGCATTCAGTAAAAAGATTTCTGCAATCTTCAGGTTGGTTTTCTGCAAATACCCTGTCCAGTAATTTCCAGCGATGGCTCCGATACCATAGTAAGCAGCGTATAATAATGATTGCCCGGTAGCTAACCAGTTCTTATTGACCAGAACGTTTATGTATTCCACGCAGACCACCCAGAATAACGACCAGGAAAATCCATGAAGAATTTCAACCGGAAGTACCGCAACAGGATTCTTAATCAAACTGTATAGCAGTAAGCGTACAGTGGTTGCTAAAACAGTTATGAAAAATGTTGCCTTTAACCCCAGCCGAAAAATAATCCTTGCCGAAAAATAAAACAATGGCAATTCACATAAACCCTGCAGGGAGAGGCCATACCCAACCAACGAAGCAGACGCGCCGTTTTGCTTCATGTAAGTGGAATAGAAATTCCAAATGGTGGTAGCGCCCGCGGAAACAAGAAATACACAAGTGAGCAGGAAAATCAGAGATGGGTTTTTTATTACTTCTGAAACATTCTTAAATGAATTTTTCTCTGCATCTTTTCTTTCTTCCGGATCATTTTCCAACAGAAAAGCAAAGCTAAAAACCAGCAACATACTCACAGAGGAAATGATGAAGATGGCAGTAATGTTAACCGCGTCAATGACCTGCCCCGTAATGATGCTGGTGAATGACCAACCTGCTGCTCCTGCAATGCGCAATGTTCCGTAAGAAAATTTAGGATTCGATGCCGCCAGCTGTAATGACAGGCTATCCAGCACCGGTTGAATGGTGTTATAAAACACAGACATGAAAATGGTGACCACAATCAGCCAGCTAAAACCTGCATCATGTAAGTATCCAAGATAACTAAGTGCCGCAAGGAAAGAGGCAATGAGAACAGTTTTTTTATAACCAAATCTGTCAGCCATCATTCCGTAAAAAGGTTGCACAAGGAATATCATCACCGGGGTGATGCTCAGAATAAGGCTGGTTTGTATTTCCGATAATCCGCGACTTCTGCAAAAATCAGCCAGGACAGGTAGCCAGGATGCCGTGCAACCAAGAACAAGAAAGTAAATTATCCTCAGCTTGTTTGCCTCATTTATCCGCATTCGGTAATTATTTTATTGTGCGATGTTTGCTAACTCACCAATATAGTAATGATTTTTTAAGCTGGGGCACAAAGAGGTTTTTAGGAACTTTTCACATGGGCTTCGCATACGGGAGAGTAAAATACAGAAATTGCGATTACGATTCTTTTCTCCAAATTCTTGTCGCCAACAGCCCGCCAACCAAAGGCCATATCAAAAATCAAATACCGCACGCCGTTCTTCATTCCCCGGTGCGTCCTAAATGTGAAAAGGCATTTTTTTTACGATGAAAAAAAGTATATTTTTAGTTCACGAACCCCATAACTATCTCCGAGGGGTTTGTCACTACATTTCTGTTCAATTTTCCCTTTTTATTTTTTCAGGCCTTACCTGTGAATTCATTGTTTTGTCCAATTAAATTAATAATTGTCATGACCAGAAAGATATTACTGATCGACGATGATGAGGACGAGCTGGATTTATTTGAAGCGGCGCTACGAGCAATCGATAAGACCGTTGAATGTATTCAGTGCAAAAATCTAACGGAAACCTTGGAATATTTATTACACCACGTTCCTGATTATATTTTCATAGATTTTAACATGCCAAAGGAAAATGGTCTTGAATGTCTGTCTCAGTTGCGGCAAATAAAAAAACTTGAAAATAGCAGGATCATTCTATATTCAAATCATATCAGCGAGGAAATGAACCAGGAGGCTATGGCCCTGGGAGCTTACGCCTGCATCAAAAAGCCGAGCATGATAAATCTGCTTGTGAAAAAACTAAAGGAGGTCATCAACGATCATCATTTTTGAATGGGAAATAGCATCTAAACGTCGTGCACTCGGGTGTACATTCAGCAACAATAAACCCGCCGTGTAAATCCATAATTTTTTTACAGATGGCAAGCCCTATTCCCGATCCTTTCTGTTTCCCTTTCTCATGCAGCCGGTAAAATATGGTAAATATTTTTTCACTTTCCTCTGGATCAAAACCAATTCCATTGTCAACTACTGATATGATGTGATAACTGTTATCTTTCAGTGCGGCCGAATGGTCAATGTCGCCGCCTTTCTTAACCGTGTGCCTGATTTCTATTAACGGGTCGATGTCAATTTTCCTGAATTTAATGGCATTACTAAGGAGGTGGTAGAAAAGGAGCGAGATCAATGGAGGATACCCTGTAATGGTTGGCAACTCATCCGAGAGAATGACCGCCTTCTCGGCTTTCACTCTTTGATCGAGACCACTCAAAACAGCAACAAGCGCCTCATTCAAATCGACAGAGGTCATTTGTTCTTCTGAGTGAATCTTTGAAAATTCTATGATATCATCGGTCATTAATTTCATCTTTTGTATGGCAGCCTGTGCCCTTCGGATGTTAGCCTTACCTGCATCGGACAAATTCCTTGCATCATTATTCACAATAAACTCCATCGAATTATACAGATGCTTTAGGGTCTCATTATAGTCATTGGCTGCTATAGTGTTAAATGTTTTCAATTCGGAGCTCAGCGCCTCTAATTCCCTGTTTTTGGAAAACAAGACTTTATTCAATTGCATGATCCTCTCTTCCGCCTGTTCTGCCATCGTTACATCTTCGCGTTGCACAATAAGCCCATTATAAAACTTTTTTGCCTGGATGTTATACCATTTTTTGTGACCATTTTGATCATACTGGAAAACCAAATTGAGAGGTTCATTGGTTTCTGCAACCCTTACAAAATGATCAAAAAGGCCAATATCCTTTTTCCACGGATACACTGTGAGTAATAATTTGCCGGTAAGGTCAACATCTCCGCCATATGCCAGTTTGCTTCCCATCAGGTACCTGAAATCGGTAATCATATTATTATTGTCCCTTACAGCTTCAAGAATGTGTGTCTCATTTGAACTTGCCTCGAAAAATGTTTTAAGTAATTCGCTATTTAAATTCCAATCCATACAAAAAAAAGTTTCATTTTAAGTAATTACATAATACAAGGATTTTGCCGATACATATCATCAGCAAAAATTTTTTTTCATCACAACAATTGGTAATGACCCTATGGGCCTGGTAAGAAATCGGCGCTTCGCGATCTGTATGTAATGATCCGGCTAAAAAGCGGTAGGCAGTGAAGTTAAGGATCGTTTACGAATAAATTTTTAATTGTGAAAAAATAACCGATCATTCCTGGGGAATCGAATTCTCGGTAAGGGGGTATAAGTTTTGCGGTTTGGACTTGAAATGGATGAAAGAACTTCCAAACAAGAAAATCGAGCAAAAAAGCTGCAGGTTAAGATCGGTGAAAAAACTGCATATGTCGAAATCATATCTTTAAGAAATCATATCTGCGCAGTAGAAATTCCCGGTCATGAACCAATATTTATCACAAAGATCACGGATAAGGATGATAACCCGTGCTGGATATCTATTCCCCAGGGAAATGATGACCTGGCCAAATCTGTGGGTTCTTATATTGAAGAGTACCTTCATTCTAACGATCATCATGGAGGCTGACTCGATGGCCCCTTGATTTCCGCCTGATTCAAATCTTACACCATGGTAGAGATGTCGTAACCCCCCGTAGTATGAATAACCGCTGAAAACGGGTTTCTGCTAAAATCACCCATGCCGCGACATGAAACAAAGGGTAAGGTTTCCTATTTCGCCGGCATATTTGCAATTTTGAGAAAATCCAATAATCCTAACCATGTTGAAAAAAATTCTGAAAATCACAGGCATAAGTTTCGTCGTGCTGATCGTTCTGGCGTTTGCAGTTCCCATCCTGTTCAAAAACCAGATAACAACCTTAATAAAAAAACAGATCAACAAAAGCCTTAGGGCAAAAGTTGATTTTAAAGAAGTAAGCCTTTCTCTTTTTCGGCATTTTCCAAGAGTTTCGATTTCTCTCAGCGATCTGTCTGTTGTTGGAAAAGATGACTTTGAATCCGATACTTTGATCTCTGTAAAAACTTTGGATGCTTCGGCTAATCTTATAAGTGTTATCAAAGGAAAGAATATAAAAATATACGGCGTCTTTCTCGAATCTCCCCGCATCCACGCACTCGTAAATAAAAATGGAAAAGCAAACTGGGATATAGCGAAAGAAGATTCCACAAATGCCACGACCAACGATAATTCCAGCTCAGACTTTCAAATGAATCTAAAAAAATACAAGATCACGAATGGTTATTTACAATATCGCGACGAAACGGCGGGAATCAATACAGAGATCATCGATTTTGATCATGAGGGTAAAGGCGATTTTACCAGGGATGTTTTTACACTCTCTACAAATACAAAAGCTGCAGATGCTAATTTTATTTACGCGAATATTCCCTATCTCAAAAATGTGAAAGCAGGCATAGGCGTCGATATCCAGATCGACAACAAAACAAATAAATACACATTTCAAACAGATGATATCGTTTTGAACGATCTTAAACTTTCTTCAAAAGGTTTTTTCCAGATCGTCAACGACAGCATGTATGATATGGAGATCAGGTTTGAGGCGCCGTCGAACGATTTCAAGAACATCCTGTCCCTGGTACCGGCTGTTTACAAAAAGGATTTTGATAAAATAAAAGCCGGTGGTCAAGCTGTCTTCAATGGATTTGTAAAAGGAACATATAGCCCGACGGAAATTCCCGCATACAACGTAAATCTTGAAATTAAGGATGGGTTCTTCCAAAATCCGGACCTCCCAAAACAGATTAAAAATATACAGCTGGAATTGACGATGAACAATCCCGATGGTGTAACCGATCACACGACAATCGCCATCCCATCAGGACATTTTGAATTGGATAATGAGCCATTTGACTTCAGATTTCTTTTGGAAAATCCCGAAACAGCCCGATTCGTTGACATAGCTGCTAAAGGAAGACTCGACCTTTCGAAGGTTTCAAAATTGGTTAAGCTCGAAGAAGGCACAAAGCTCGCTGGTTCGATCTGGGCCGACATATTCGCGAGGGGAAATCTTTCGGCCATCGAAAATCATTCAGGTCAATTTGCTGCCGGCGGCTTCCTTGATATTCAAAACCTGTTTTATTCATCAAAAGGATTTCCACAGGCGATACATAACGGAAATATGAAAGTGGAGATAGAAAATAATGACGGCATAGCCGACAAAACATTTGTGAATGTTACTTCTGGTCATGTCGAAGTGGGCCCGGACCCGGTTGATTTTTCATTGGCCGTCCGTAATCCCGTCTCCACTTGTGATTTTGCGGGAAGTGCGAAAGGCAGATTTACTCTTGATAACCTGAAACAATTTGTCAAACTCGATCAGGGCACTTCTGTCAGCGGAATCATGAATGCTGATCTGAAGTTCAGCGGGTATAAAGCGGCCATCGAAAGATCTGAATATGATAAGATCAATACCTCCGGTACACTCGATTTCAGGAATATAAAATACATATCGAAAGATTATCCTACGGGAATGAACATCATAAAAACAGTATTGACTTTCGATCAAAAGAATGTTGAACTGAATAGCCTCACCGGCAATTATCTCAACACCAATTTCACTGCTGATGGGGTATTAAGTAACCTGGTCGGTTATGCTTTAAAAAGCCAAACATTAAGTGGTAGCCTTAACCTGACTGCAGATAAAATGGATCTCAATAAATGGATCGGTGAAGACACAGCTACATCCACAACAACTAATTCGTCAGCACCATTTCTTGTGCCGGCAAATATGAACTTCGTCATCAACACTAAAATGGATAAAGTAAAATATGACAAGGTTGTTTATAATAACATCAATGGTTCATTGGAGGTGAATGATGAAGCCGTTAAGATGCAAAATGTGAGAACGGAAGCACTGGATGGAGTAATCAATTTTACTGGTTCGTATTCGACAAAAACAAACAAGAAACAACCCGACGTGGCTATAAGCTATGAAGTGAAGGATGTAGATGTACAGAAGGCATTTTATTCTTTCAACACCGTACAAAAGCTGATGCCCATTGGACAATTCCTGTCCGGTAAACTTTCTTCCCAGCTTTCCATGACGGGAAAACTCAACGGTGACATGATGCCTGATTTCAGCAGTCTGACCGGCAACGGTAATTTATTATTATTGCAAGGCATGCTGAAAAAATTTGCACCACTCGAAAAATTAGCGAACACACTTCAGATTGATGAACTAAAACAGGTGAGTGTAAAAGATGTCAAGAACTATATTGAATTTGCAAATGGAAAAGTTTTGGTAAAGCCATTTACGATCAAGGTAAAAGATATTGAAATGCTTATCGGGGGAACGCACGGTTTTGATCAGTCCCTGGATTACCTTATTCAAATGAAATTGCCACGTAAATACCTGGGTGCGCAGGGAAATGCCCTGGTAGATAATCTCGTTACACAGGCATCTAATAAAGGAGTTCCGGTCACGATCGGCGATGTTGTCAACCTGAATATCATTATGCGTGGGAGTTTGAACGATCCCACAATCAAAACAGATCTCAAAGAATCAGCCGCTGATGCTACGGCTGAATTGAAACAGCAGACCGTTGATTTCGCAAAGGCGAAATTTGATAGTACAAAACATGCAGTAAAAGATTCAGTGAATATGATCAAGCAACAGGTTGCTGCAAACCTAAAAGAAGAGGCAAAAAAGCAATTGTTTGGAAACAGTGATTCGGTAAACACAAAACCATCTATCGAGGAAACGAAGAAGAAAGCCGAATCAACAATAAAAAATACATTGGGCAATTTTCTCAAAAAGAAGAAAAAAACCGATAGTTGATTCGGAAATCGAAATGCCTATCATCTCCTTTGAGAAATGATCTCAGCGTGCGGCCTTCCACTGGATCTAGTAAAGGCTCTCACCCCAGAATCCTTACAGCTATACTTAAAAATGGCCAGAACTCAGCCCCGACCAAATGCAAATTATTAAAGTGTTCTGCGAGCGAAGTCATACATTCGCTAACGAATTCGAATATTTCGGCTCGCTATGTAATTATTTTGTATTTAAGCTTTACAGTGCTTCTTCTCTTTGGGTTAATATAATCAAACGCATTTTGTTTCGAATTTACTTTCAAGAGCTTCAACCCCTTTTGACATTTTAAAATCAACTTCTTTATCGGTAAAGGTATTAGCCAATAAAACTTGATAATTTTGTTCTGCTTTACTTCCATCTTTTCTAAGTCAGGGCCGTCTAGATAAGGTAATGATATAAAACCGTGATTACAATCGGATATATTTTGCCTAGGTCTTCCAAAATTCATTGTATGATTTAGTCCTAACATTGAAGTATTTCTATGATAGTAAGCGACAGTAAGTAATTCGATAATAGTTTCATCTTTTATAGATGAAAAAATATGAAGCTCAATAGGCATAGCATCCATTGGTTGCGCCATACTGCATGTCGCATAAGTCCACATGTCTCTTTCTCTATTCGGAGCAAATTCAAGAACTCTAAAATCATGTGGCAGCTTTTCGATGGGCCCTTTGTCCCATAAATAGATTTTAGCAGCATGGTTCCAAACACTTTCGTAATGTTTTATTATTTGTTCTTGATAGGACATTTAAGAGTTTATAGATTATATTTCTTTTTCTGTTCTTTTGAATAATTTGACATTTGTCCGCCCTGGTGATTAGATTGTTTCTTAGGCTGCAATTGCATTTGTGTTCTATCTATTACGAAGGAGCCGGTCCGGGTACTAAAAAAGGACACGAAATGACTCCAGCAGAAAGAAAATCTTTTGCAAAAGTAGTAGTTCATGGATCTGATACTACGAATGTTATTATTGGTAAAACCGTTGGTTAAGAGTTCGAATCGAACAAACTTTGAGTCGAACAGTACCGCATTGAAAAAACGGAGGGGAAAGGGCTTATAAAATTTTCAAAAGAGATCAGTGTTGCTGAATAATTCGTTTGATGCCGTTAATTTAATTCTACAAATGATAAATATGAAAAGATTGCTGCCCATTTCGTTTTTGTTGCTTTTGACAACAGTGTAAACTCACATTACCCACCCGTCACATTCCGTTTTACTTTTTTCAAGAAAGAAATTTATCCCCAGGCAATATCAATTAGTTTATAATTTTTGTTTCCACTTTGTTGGCTAAGGACGTCAAATATACAGCAACACAAAAGATTGGTGATGAGTAACCCTGGAATTATAAAAAAGATTCTTTGTGATACTGCACTTAATGATGAAAATAACTAAATCATCTTCTCATGATAAAAGGAAATCTTTTTCACTGCGGAATTTAACGGTTTAGAATAAGTTGAAAGTTTTCCAAAGGGGAAATCTCAATCACAACCGGCACAGCCAGGACTTTAAGGTTTACTGAGGAATCCTCATGGAGCAAATGGCAGTGAGAGGAAGGTTTTGTGAGGGAAGTGGATTCAATGGTAACCAAATATTGCAAAACATCTTGAGATCGGCATTACCCAGTTTATGGTATTGATTATCGACACTAACTTTTGGACAGGTCCAAGAGGCCTACCAAAGGAGGTTTAAGTTTCTCTGGGAAAACATTTTTGTAGGGAAATTCCAGATACACGTTTAGCAAAAGTGGGAGCATATTTCATGTTTCCAATGTTCATTGTGCAATTATATGTTTATGCTATTGGCATTTTCATCAAGCCTAAAATGCTAAATAGCTCCAATTGTTTATTTTAAAATTAACCGAAATGACTACCGATGTATTGACCCCGGAACTAAACGAAGGCGCCAGCCAGCGACAGGCAATAAAAAATGCAGAGAAGGACGATGAAAAAAACCTGATCGCATTGAACCGTTTCATTTCAAACGATAATTGCGTACTCCTTTTGGGACCTCTTTTTGGTATTGATGGTGATGGAAATAAGATGCATGTTAAACTCAAAGAGTACCTCGCTTCCTGCGAAGATAAATTCGAATTGGATGATGAATTCGACAACCTCTCCATCTCAAAAAAATCTGACGGTTCGCAAAAACCGGCCCTGATCAATGAGATTTGTAATTTTTATGAGGGTGCCCGGCAGAATGTCATTTATGAAAAGATTCTGGACATTAAATTCCGGGCAATTATTACTCATACCTGTGATCTTTTTTTATACGATTCTGATAAAGATCATAACTATGATTTTTCCTTTTTCTCAAAGAAGGGTACTCAGCCGGTTGAAACAGATGGGGCGAGTCCCTCTCTTTCCGGTAAGCCGGTTATTTATAATATATTCGGGAATATCGGAAATGTTAATACCCTGATCACAGATTATGATTCCCTCTATGATTTTCTGATCAATATTTTGCGGGCGGAGCAGGAGTTTCCACTTCAACTACGTGATATACTGGGCAAGGCCTCAGCTTTTTTATTTCTTGGTTTTGATCTTACTCGATGGTATATACCGCTGCTCGTTCGGAAACTCAACCAGTTTATTTTAAATGCCCGGCCGAGAACAAGTGTGTATGCCTATGCTTGTCTTGATGACAGCCGTCAAATTGCTGCTGAATCTGTAACGGATAGCCTGAATAAGTATCCGCTATCTTTTGTTCCCTTCAAGACTTTAAATTCAATCGAACTGATCAATAAACTCCATTCACTTGGGCGAAAAAACGGATCCACAATTGATACGGTACCCGCTATTACCCCTGTTCAGCGAGAATTCTTCCAGAATTGGAAGGTGAACTTATTGGAGGGTGGTTATGATGGAATGAGAGTCTTTTTTGAAGAATATAAAGAATTAAATTATAGAGGTCATCGCAAAAGTGATATTGAAGGCATTAGGATCATCTATAACCAGGTTCTTCAGGAAAAAACCTCTTTTTTGATCACGAAGGAGGAATATAATGTTGCCTGCCAAAATATGGTGCTTTCATTACTTTCCCACATAGATAAAATTTTATGAAGAATAGATACCCGGGACCAGTCGCATTTCAATACGAAGACAGGACCCTGTTCTTTGGGAGAGAAGAGGAGATTAAGTATATCGCTACACTCATCTTCAATTACAAGACCACCATACTTCACGCAAAGACAGGGTATGGTAAAACTTCACTGATCAATGCAGGACTTATCCCTTATTTGATTAAAAATTCAAGCTGTGTGATCATACGGATCCAGTTCGACAACTACGACCGGGAAAAAAAATTGACGCCTCGTCAAACACTGCTGAATGCCCTGGAGGCTCGGCAGGGGGCAGGAGAATCTTATCTGGGTAAATTGGTGAATGAACATGAACGATCTGCCTGGCGCTATTTCAAAAAGATGCAGGCCAAGGAAGTTGAGAGGCAAAAGAAATTGGAGCAACAAATTCTTGAAAGGCGACAGAAATTGGAACAACAAATTATTGAAATGCATCCATCAGCAAATTATGATAATGAACTGGAGTCTAATCATACGTCTGGACCTAAGCCAAATTATATTTTATTATTTGACCAATTTGAAGAGCTATTCACTTATCCGAAGGAATTTGTCCAGCAAATAGGCAAAGAACTCCAGGAAGTGCTGAACAACCGGATACCCGATGAATATGCTGCCGATTTAAAAGAAGCCTTTAAGAATAAAGAACAACTTAAAATCTGTGCTGACGAATTAAGCGTGCTCGATGATGAGATACCTGTCAAGATCATTTTTTCCCTGTCAACGGAACGATTCAATTATATGACCTATCTGGCGGAGTATATTCCAAGCCTTCTTAATAACAGTTATAAGATGCACCGGATGAGGGAAGATCAAATTGTTGAGGCCATAAAAAAACCGGCTCTTTTAGACGGTGATTTTGAATGCCCTCCTTTTAAGTATGAGAAAAAATTGCTCAACAGCATCACTGATTTTCTTTCGATGAGCAAGAAACAACAGATCAGAAGAAGAATCGAAGTATTCGAAATGCAAATCATTTGCCAACAGATGGAAAGGATTTGCTCAGATTATGCAAAAAGAAACCGGCTAGCCAAATCAGGTTTCGAACTCACTGATAAAATCGTTTCGGAAAGTGGTTTTGTCAAGGATAAAAAAAATCCATTTTCAGAGATTATCACCAACTATTATATCGACAGCATTGAGGCTATTCCTGAAAAAGTTGACCAGTTGTCTGCCCGTTATATTGTGGAACGTAAGTTAATTGATGAAGTTACCAACAGCAGGATATCGCTCGATTTTGCATTGCTGAATCAGGTGGGTATTATTGAACATACGATCAACTACCTGATTGAAAAAAGAATTATCAGGGTGGAGATGAACACAGTAAGTGGCCGCAGCTATGAACTGAGTCACGATTCGCTTCTTTCGCCCATCCTGGCCGCAGCTAAACAATTACCTGACCTCGACAGGGAATTACAATCATTTTTTAAATCGACCATTGCCTCTGATAATAAAGCAGAAAAGAAGAGAATTCTCAAGGCGATTTACAATCTCTTACCTGAAGAAAGAATGAAGGATGAAATTCAAAACAATGGAGAAGAATCAGATGTTTTGGAGAAATTAAAATCGAACCCCGTTATTCTGGAAAATACATACTGTACCGGCGAAGATAATATGAATAATCTCACTATTAAGGAAACATTTCGCCAAACGATCACTCAGTCTAAATTAAGATCACAGCAGCATGCCATCAAGGGATGGTTCAAAAAATTTGCAGTGACGGTTATTTTGTCACTGATCATCATTGCAGTCCTCATTACTTCCATATCTCAGATAACGAAATCAAGATCCGAAATAGTGAAAGCGCTAAACAGGAGTACAGCCCTCAATTATCTCGGCTATAACCTAGATCTGAAAAGAATAAAGGACAAGCAGAGGGCCTTAGGTCTTATCGATCTCATTTATGATAGTAAAACGCTCAATGAAAATGATTCTGCTGTTCAAAGTAAATTCTTAGAAATCGTCCAGACCCCGGATATTCAATCAACGTTCAGTGCTTTTAAGTATGACATACCTTCTTCCATTCTGAACTATGGGGATGCGGACATTTCACATGGCGGTAATTATATTGTCGTCAACAATGATTCAATCAATGGATCCTCAGTAGGTGCATATAATGTTCTGAATGAAAACGGAAAAGTTATCAGTCAATTCAGTAACGTCAGGTACGCCTATTTTACAAATAAGGATAATCTTTTGTTACTGGCCGAATCATCGGTTCCTTTCAATTCGAAAGGGCTGATTAATTCTTCTCCGGACAGGCTGATCTTATTTAATCTAGGGGATATGAAAATTGATACGATTAATCTGAAAGCCGGAGATTATTTATTTCCCCGGGACCAGGTTGTTTTTTATCCTAATGAGATCAATCAGAGCAATGGTGAGTTTGACTCATACCGCGTTCGATATACCGCATCCGGCAATTTAGTGATCCCATTTTTAAGACAAAAAAGCGGAAGAACTTATCAGGAAAGGGTCATGATCTGGAAAGAAGGTAAATTGGCAGACTGGGCTTCGAATATGTCCGTTAGCCTTTCTAAAGACGGTAAAAAAATAATGATCGGCCAATTGAATAATACAAACGGGGCTTCTCTTATCAGGGTCCTTGATGAAGACGGAAAAGAGCTGGACCGGATCCCCGATATTTATTTTGCCGATTTTGGTTATGATGGATCCCTGGTTTTTATAAAAAACAATTCACTACTCATCAGGCAGTATGGAGCTGCTGAAAAGATATATACACTAGGCAATGCCGTCACCTACGCATATACCAAACATCCTTTCGTTGTTGCAAAAGGAATTGACAGCATATATGTAATCAACACCCAGTCCGGGCAGATAAAAACATATGCCGGTTATTTGGTCGATGTCAATTTTGACAAAAATGTCTTTTTTACTGTCAATCGTAATATTTATAAGACGAGTGCAAATAGTCCTGATACCTTGTTCAGACGATCTTTCTCCGACACGGTTCCCGCGCGCTATTCCTGCGAGGAAAAGATCCAAAGTATTGCCTATAACAGGAAGTCAGATGAAACCCTCATCCTGACCAACAAGAATCGGCTTTTATTGCTTGACCCGGGCATGGTAGAAAAAGCTGGTTTGCTGCTCACAGCCAACGATCTTTTTGGATTCTGCAGCGACGGTACTGCTCTTTATTATTTGAGAGATAACAATCTGAGGGTTTTTAAGAATGACCACCACCTGATCAATCTTTTTGCTTTCCGGGCGGTACATGATTGGTATGATTCAACCACGAGTGTAACGAAATTGAAGGCGCAAGAGAAAAAACATTTCCTGGATTCAATCTTTAAAAAATAAATGTTTACAATGACTGAAGACATTGCAGAAGTAAGCGCCAGATTACAGGAACGGAATATCGCAGAGAATCTGCGTAATCTGCTCGATGTAAAGCCCAGCACTGAACATCGCTTGTTGCTGGTGCGCCACAATTCACTAATGAACGATTTTTTCAAAGGAACGATCAGCAAGGCGGATTTTGACACAGTGAAAATACAGATTTGGGAATCCTTCTTTTATTTTTTAGACAGGCTTGATAGAAATTTCAAGGACCAATTTTTTCATAAAATAACGAGGGATCAAACGGGAAGCACTGGAAGGAAAGGTGTATTGTTTATTGCTGCTTCACCGGCGAATATAGCCAAGCTGCAGGTAGATTCGGAATTCAGTAAAATAAAAGAATCATTGGAAAAAGGATCTGAACGGAACAGATTTGAATTGTTACTTCCTTTAATGGCGGTTACTCTTGAGCAGTTTCTGAATGAGAGACACAAATTGAAGCCGGACTTCATTCATTTTTCGGGACATGGAATGGAAGAAGGCCTTATGTTTTCGACCTCTAATAATCTTTTAAAAATTATTAAGACTGAAATACTGGAAGAGGTTTTCAAAGACATTGGCTCCTATACTGAATGCGTGGTCCTGAATGCCTGTTATGCTGCCGCCCAGGCAAAAGTCATTTCGGCGCAGGGCACTTGTGTCATAGGTATGAATGCACCTGTTAGTGATCCAGCCGCCATTTATTTCTCAGAGAACTTTTATCTTTTTTTATCTAATGGGCAGTCTGTGGAAGAGGCATTCCGGAATACTAGAACACTTTTACTGGCTAATTTCCGTAAAGAAGCCAAGATTCCTGAAATATGGAACGATGGAATGCTCTTGGAATCCTGATGAACCCAGGAATAAAAAGTATAACCTTTAAAAATTAGTCTATGGAAGTAATTAACACTATGGCACACCAAGATGTCTATCAATTCATTTCAGATCTTGACGTGGCGGCGCCCAGATATGCGTTTGATACAACTCAAACGAGATCTGCGGAGGCTTCGGAAATCATGAAGGAAGGAAAGGAACAATCTTTCCTCGCGGATAAAAGCCTGGTATCCTTTGTTTCCGGACTGAGTGAACAAAACAGGAGCGATGTGATTAACTCAATGCTCCTTGCTCAACTGGCTGCCAACAAAAAAGTCCAAAATGAAGAGAATATTCTCGAATGGTATAAGGCTTTTGTTCAGGTGTTGTCCAATATCGGCTGGACCATAGAGTCTGTTGAAATTTCGAAATTTGAATCTTCCAGTGCTCTTTTCCAGCTCGAAAATGTGATTATCGACATACTGACTTCTGCTTTTGGAGGCAGTTATCTTGCTGTAATAAAAACGGCGCTCAATTCGCTAAAGAGCCTTGATGAAGGCGATCATAAGATAGTAGCCTTCGAAAAAAATACGCATACTTTATCCAGAGGCATTTTCCAGATTGCAACCGCCGTTGAGTCAAACAATGCCGTTTCTGTTCAATTGGGATCTTTTT
>VBAQ01000400.1 GCA_005883765.1 Bacteroidota bacterium | reverse complement strand
GGCAATGCGAAGAAGGCACTGGAGCAGCCCAATAGCATCGTTCTGACCAGCGAAACGGCAAGCAAATATTTTGGTGATGAAGATCCCATCGGCAAAACCCTTGAAGTAAATTCATTTGTTGGAAGGGTAGACGTCCAGGTAACAGCAGTCGCGAAAAAACTTCCTGTCAATTCTCGTTTCAGATTTAATTCGCTTGTGTCCCTGCAAACCCTCGGCAATCTGAGTAACTTTTTGGCTTTTCACATGTTTCAAACTTACTTGTTGTTGAACGACAATAGTTCAGCCAGTAAACTTGAAAAAAAATTCCCCGCATTTGTAAATAAATATATCATCAACAATCCGCAGGCAGATGGCAAGCAGGATATACATCTTCAACCACTGACCGATATTCATTTGCATTCTAATATGGTGGGAGAATTAGGCCTCAATGGTAATGTGGTATACATCTACGTCTTTGCAGGAGTTGCGATTTTTATTTTACTCTTAGCTTGTTTCAATTTTACCAATCTTTCAACAGCCCGCTCACTCACCCGGGCAAAAGAAGTAGGCCTTAGAAAGGTCGTCGGTGCTGACAGAAAACAATTACTCAGTCAATTTCTTGGTGAGACAACGCTATTCGCATTGCTATCGCTAGTACTCGCAATAGCTATCGCGTTTCTTGTTTTACCTATATTCAATCGGCTTGCCGAGCGGGAGCTGCAGGTTGATTTTAGTAAGAATCAAGCATTGACAACAGTATTGATTTTATTGGTCATCGCCGTTGGGTTGCTGGCAGGTTTGTATCCTGCAGCTATTCTATCAGCCTTTAGACCTGTTGAGGTATTGAAAGGAAAATTCATCAAAGTGAGTAAGGGGGTTTCTTTGCGAAAGCTATTGGTCACTGTGCAGTTTGTAGTTTCTATTGTGCTTATCGCAAGTACAATATTAGTTGGCCGCCAACTTAATTTTCTTCAAAACAAAAAGCTCGGGTTTGACAAAGAAAATGTTCTTGTAGTGACCTTACCAAAAGATATGGACTCAATGAGACTGGCTTCATTCAAAGCTTCTTAGCCCTCCATCCTTGCCGTTGCAAGCTCCTCTGTCGTACCTGGCGTTAATATTCCTGTGAACCAGGTGAATGACGGCAGTACTGATTTGAGCAAGGCCCCCTCCATGCAGATGCTTTCCATTGATCAGGATTTTGTTACCACGATGAAAATGAAATTGCTGGCGGGAAGAAATTTTGCGATGGATCATCCAACGGATAAAGTCGAAGGATTTATTATAAATGAAGAAGCGGTAAGAAAAATGGGATGGAAGGATGCTGCCAGCGCCGTTGGCAAAACAATACAATGGGTAAGGCCCGATGTCGTGTTAAAAAAAGGAAAGGTGTTGGGCGTTGTTGCGAACTTCAATATCAATCCACTCAAGTCTGCTGTCCAGTCGCTGGTCATGCATTATTCTCCTCTGCGGTTTCAGTATCTCTATGTAAGGTTTAATCAGAGCAATGCAGAAAAGCTAACAAGCGTCGTTGCAAAGCGATTCAATGAATTCTACCCGAAACAGTCCTTTGAATACAGATTTCTCGACGACAACCTGAGTGCAATGTACAACAGCGAAAAACGGTTGGGAACAATCTTTAGCTACTTCTCTTTTCTTGCCATACTGATTGCATGCCTGGGTGTTTTGGGATTATCCTTGTACTCGATTCATCAGCGCATTAAGGAGATAGGAATTAGAAAGGTACTTGGGGCCAGCGTCTTTAGCATCACAAGAGGACTATTAAAAGACTTCGTAAAACCGATATTTATTGCCGCCATCGTCGCCACGCCAATTGCCTGGTATGTGATGAACAAATGGCTGGAAGATTTTGCTTATCATATAAATATCAGTTGGTGGGTGTTTGTTGTAGCAGGGTTGTTGGCTTTATCGATAGCAATGATTACAATAAGTTTCCAGGCAGTACAAGCTGCTATGGCAAATCCTGTTAAATCTTTACGAACAGAATAAAAAATCTTAGTATGATAAAAAATTATTTAAAGGTCGCGTGGAGAAACCTGGTAAAG
>VBAQ01000219.1 GCA_005883765.1 Bacteroidota bacterium | reverse complement strand
TATGCTCCAGTCATGCGGAAGATCAATAGTTCGCCATTTAGAATCATCGTAATCCGCAGCATCCGCCAATACGGTGCTATCTTTTAAGAAACGCCAACCAACATCGAATGAGCTTGTATGAGTGTCTTCATTATTTTGTGCACTGCCAACCACAAAAGATATAATGAAACAAATCACAAGGATTTTTTTAGTCATAATTGAGCTTTTGAATGTTCAATATTGAAACTGAACCGATGCAGTGTCCGCCTCAGGCGGAAGTAAAGCTTTATAGATAATTTACAGTATGGTTCAAAAATAAAATCTCACATTCGCCATTCCCTACTCACTATTCTGTTACTGAAACAATCTGTACCGGTCCTAACAAACCCGAAGGCAGCAGTTTTGAATTGGCCTGGTAGAATGACATGGTTGTATATGTGATCTTATTTGTAACGCCAAGTTGCGCATCACCAATTAAACGATTGACCCAAAGATTGGTGACTTTGATCGCTAGTTTATTTTCGCCGGCTCTTAATGCGCGTGTTACATCAACGCGAAAGGGTTCTTTCCAAACAACGCCCAAGGATTTCCCATTTACAATTACTTCCGCCAGATTTTTTACATCGCCAAGATCTAACCATAATTGCGTTTTGTTTGTAACCCAGTTTTTATCTGCTGTAATTGATTTTGTGTATGTTGCCGTTCCGGAAAAATATTTTATTCCGGGGTCTGTGTTTTCAGTGTATGATGTGAGCTTATCAAACGAAGCATCTGCAGGTGCGCCACGGTCCTTTTGAAAACTTACTTTCCAGCTGCCCTCAACAGTCATTAGTTGTTTTTCTGTTGGCTGAGCTAACGTCACCGATGTTTTTACAGTCTTGTCTTTAAAGATTACGAACACTGCGTCGTTGGGTGATAAATGCAAATCAACTCTTGTGACACCATTTTCAATGCTGTAAGAAGCAGGTTCTGCCTTGCCCGTTTCTGCATGCCATATCATTGGAATTTTACCTGCAATTCGAAAACTTGCTTCCAGGTTTTCAACCCGGTCGTTGCGATTATCAGCCCAGTAAATGTCACGGTCTGCCAATTTGCGGTGTACATACAAGAGCTTTGTATTTGCTTGAGGTTTACTGTAAGTGAAGTCTGGAGCAACATTCATAGCATTCAGCACATCACCTAATGATTTTCCTTCAGTAACTTTTACATTGGATGGACTCCATATTTCATTTACCAATGCCTTGAATTCCTTTTCATCGTCAGATAGACTTGGGGTTGTAAGAGGCTTAACACCAGCGATTGCTGCACCTGCTTTTACGAGTTTGCTTATTTTACGCAAAACAGGCAAAGACATTTTTGTTGCATTGCTGTCCAGCACAAGAACACGATAACTCATGCCGCTTGGTGTTACCAGTTTACCCTCTTTTACGGATAACAAATTGATCAACGCATCTGCATTGATAAAATCATAATTATATCCATCAGGAATTGCCGGAGGTTTCTTACCAAACAGGGAGGTGATGTTATTATCTTCACCATAATAGTAAACAATGTCCGCCACAAACTTTCCCTGCTGCAACATATAGCTGCTGCGAGACAAATAATCCGTCCATGCTTTTGCCTGTTCGGCCCATGTTTCATGACGATTGAACCATTGGCCAAAAGGTCCGAGACCGAGACCGGGAATTTTATCATCGACAGGTTGATGCACCGATGTATGAATTACATAGCGGTTCAACCCACTTGCCAATTCAAGATCAGCGCTTGGTTTTAAATTCCCAGGTGAATAAGCCCATGCAGTGCCACCGATACCCAACGCAGTAAGTGATTCCGCGGCAACTAAATTTTGTCCGTAGATATGAGCAACGGAAGCCGACTCACGAATATCTATTGTATGTTTCGTTTGGTCATTCTGGTTGACAAAAGGATTTGGAGTCCACAAAGCCGACATCGGTATGGCTGCTGTTCTTTTTACTTCCATGCCATCGGCAATCAGGGCCCTTCCATCTTCATGTGATTCCGAATAACGTTTCATACCACGCTCAGCAAGAATTTTTGTTAGTCCATCATAATGATACTCCGCAACAAGATCACTTAACGTTTTTCTGAAATCAAAAAGAAATTGTTCACTCGCTTCAGCACTCTTTATGATTTGTCCGGTCAACACGGGTAACCACGGTATGATGCTGTAACCACGTCGTTTCATAAACTCTGCCGGAAGATTGGCCGTCCAGTTTTGTGCGCCTGCCTCCCAACTATCTGTGATCATAAATTGTAAACCGCCTTTGTCACCCATCAATCCACCCGTTGCATTTTTATATTGATCTAAATAATTGGTGAAATATTTTCTTATGGCAACAGGATCCAATTTGTCTACTTCCAATCCTGTTGCTTCGGGAGAAGCAGGATGGTTATTGATACCCAGGAGTGAATAGCCAAATCGAACAATTTTCCAGTTGCCCGAAGGTGCCGTCCAATTCAAAGTACCATCTGCATTTAATTTGTTGGTAAGATCAATAATATCATTTGTTGCGACAACATCATTAGCAGTAGTAGTTATTTTTTTATTGAGATCACCTACGGGCGCAAAGGCATCTTTTTCTTCGAACATGTGAATGCGGTCCGCCGTATGTAAAACAATCTCTGCAATTTCAGTACCGCCTGGGTCTTTGGTAGTTCCCATATCACCCATTCCAAAAGCAGCGCCTATGTTCACAGGTGGTGATGGATTCTTTACAGTGACACGAAAATATTTTGCAGTGGTGATAGGAATTGCAATTGTTTGCTGCAATACCGCTCCGGGTGGAATAACACAAATAAATTTATAATTAACACCATCATCACCGGCTTCAAGTTTACGGCTATCCTTTTGGTCGGCACCAAATCCAAAAACGCCGGGATTGCCACCACCGACCATTGTTATTGCTTTGATCGTTTGTGGTTGAGGAAAAGCAAATTGTATCCATCCAAAACCAGTTGCTGAATCTCTTGGTAAAAGACTTGATGTACCAAGATCTCCATCCGTTAACTGAGTCAAGGTGAATTTGCCACCGCTTGATGTAACAACAGCATTTAATTCACTCAAGGATTTATCTGCCTCGGGCAATTTGCAAGCAACTACCGCGATATCCTTATAAAAATTATATTGTTTCACATCGTCCGGAGACTCTCCAAATTCTAGTCCTTTGGCGATATTTTGAAACGGACCGGTTACTCCTGGTGGTTGAGCGATCTTGAAGTTAGAAGAACCACCCTTTACCCTCATTTCGGTCCAGACGATTTTCTTCATGCCATCTTCAGGTTTTACCCAGGGGCCGCCACTTTCGCTCCAACCCGGCGAACCAGCAATGGCCATTTCCAATTTTACGGAGTCAGCGAGTCTGGTAGTAAGCTTAAACGCGTCGATCCATGCGGGCGTCATGTAGGTTAACCGTTTGTCAACGATCTGTGGTGTAGCTAAGGCTGCATCAAAATTCTGAAATCCGCCGATGCCTGAACGATGCATCCATTCAAGATCTTTGCGAATCCCATCTTTTGTAATATTTCCATTCATCCAATGCCACCATACCCGCGGCTTCGCGCTGTTGGGTGGTGTTATAAAATTCTTGTATAGGCTGTCCGTTGCAGCGTTATTGCTCTGTGCAATTCCAGCAACAGATAAAAATGGAGCAACAAAAAATGCGGCGATCTTTTTCATTATGACAATTTGAATTAAAAGTGAAACAACATTGATGATGAGCTTTCATCATGCATCCAGTGATGCTACAAGTTATGTTAAAAAAGAAGGGTAGCGCTCTGCCACCCGCTTACAATCACTTAGGCTCTTTGATCCTTATTCCTTCCGCATCAAACATGCCCATCAAGCTTCCAGTAACATGATCATCATCTTTCTTTTTCAGCAGAAGGTTAACATCATAACCCTGCGCATTAAAATAAAGTGTGACTTCATTATCTTTTAGCTCAGCGTTTGTAATCTTAGACACCTCTGCGCCTGTTGTATCCTGCACAACGCCTCTGATGGAGTCGCTCTTGTTTTCAAGAACAAAGGTCATTTTTGCATCACCACCTGGTGTGCCTTTCAACAGCACACTCCATTTGCCTTTGAAATAATCGGCGCCGGTTTTAGATTGTGCATTTACATTTATCGATAACAGCAGGGAGAATACACCCGCGAAAAATAAACTTAACTTTTTCATATTTTAATTGTGTTTTGTGTTTGATAGTATATTCTTTTCCGTTTACATTTTCACAAGGGACGGCTTCCTTCATTTGGCACTTTAAAATTTAAAAGTCGCCGTAATGAAATACGCTCTTGCGGGAATCGATACGGTTGAATATGGCCTGTTACTCTTCATAGCATCCTGGTACATCTCCTTGGTAAAACCTTGCCTGTCCAACGCCTCAAGGAAGGCACCGGGACGACTCCAACTCATCACGCCATATTTATTAAAAATGTTGTTGACGACCAATGCGAGGTTGAAATGTTGCGACACATCATAACCTGTGCTGAAATTGAACTGGCTGAAGGACGGTAACAGAAAAGCATTTGCCACGTTAGCCTGGCGCTTGCCCATATACGCCCATGTGAGTTGCGCGTAAAATTTATCGATCTTGTAAGATGGAGTAATATTGATGATACTTCGGGCAATGTTGTCCGTTTCGTTGCCGGAAAACGAAACAAGCGTATCATCAGCAGGTCCAAGATTACGTCCAAGCCATGCAGTGAAATCAAGGGCTTTTGATTTTTGCAGAGTCAATACACCCCGAACATTGAAGTGCTTAGTGAACGCATAATCACTTTCCAATTCTACCCCATAAGTTCTGTATTTATTGTAGACTGTCGGGGCATTATAGAAAGTTTGATCAGGGTTCTGGAAGGTTTGTACACCCGCAACATGACTCAATACACTGTAAAAAGGCGTGACAAAAAGATTCAGATTTCCGGTTTTGGCCTTTAGTCCAGCTTCCACTTGACGCACTTTTTGCGGAATGGGATCGAGCGTCCTGGAAAGAAATTCGGTATTCGCAGCAAAATACATGTCAAGGTCCGGTGCCTTGTTTCCTTCCGACACGCGGCCATAAACAGCAAAGTAGTTATTGATCTTATAGTTCAAGCCGGCCGAGTAAGAAAAAGTATGAACTCTCTTATCAAAGAAATATGTTGTCGGCGCGGTGCCGACACCATTGTCATACAAAGTAAGGGGATCAGCATCCAGGCCACCAGTCTTACTTTGCGTGGTGACACCGGGTCTGTTTTGACCCTTTACATTTACGGCCTCAAATCGAACTCCCCAATCAAGATTCAACACAGAAGTAATTTGCCAGTTGTGACCAAAGAAGAACGCAGCCTGGTTTTGCGTCGCCTTATTTGGTGAAGCTCCGTTGACGATACCCGAGATACCGTTGCCATTTGTCACGTGAGTAATGGTGCTATCAGGATTTGTGCGGATGATGTTGACCAATTCAGGACGATCCTGGATGGTAGCTAATCCAAGTCCCCCAATGGCGAAAACGCGATCCACTTTTGAATGTCCGTAAAACCCGCCTACAGTAAAGCTCATGTTCTTCAACTTTTTGGTCAGAGAGTATTGATCAAGAAATTCTTTTACTCCATTATCTGTGTAAAACAGCGGTTCGAAGAAAAGCGAGTTGGGTGCAACCGCATTGCCGGGTAATGAATTGCTAAGGACATTGAAGTCAAAACCGCTGAATGACTGCACACTCAATAACTCTTTGCCGGAGTTAATTCCACGAAATGAATACGTACCCGGTTGCCCTAAGAGACCTAAGATGGCATAGCTGATCAGATTGCTCATGTCCAACGGGTACACGACTGCATTAGTGTTCCAGAAAGCTTTTTTATCTGAATAGCGAACCGCATTGTTGAAGGTCCACCCCGTTCCGAAACGTTGCTCCCAGGTCGCGCCAAGAGACTTATCCGTCGAATGGATCAAATCTTTATTGTCGTATGTTCCCGCCCGTCCTGTTTGGTTGATGGGGAAGGTTTGACGAATAGGCTGCATCAGCACGGAGGAATATNNTATTGCGAAAAGCCGGGCGCTGGTTTCGGATCAGTATAACCAACTGTAGGTGTGAACTCAAACCATCCATTGTGGTCATTCAAATATTTTGTATAGACCTTTAACGAGCCCGACGCATATTTTTTCACGATGTTTCCACGGAACTGTCCGCCATTATTGATGGGATAGCCGGGATAACGAGCACCCTGGTCGTAACGATAAAAACCGCCCGCATCGTAAAACCAGTTGTGCCCAATCGGACCTCCTACATTAAAATCCGCGCGATAGAAATTATTTCTGCCATTGCCCTCAAGGCCGTATTTTGTTTTTATTTCACCTGACGTTTTATTAGTGCCTTCTTTCATGATGTAATTGAAAATTCCGCCGGGCGCATTGGCTCCAAGAATAGAAGCAGTGCCACCACGCACAGCTTCCAGTTTGCCTAATGTCGCATCAGCTCTTAAAAAATAATCTGGCCCGTAATTGCCATAGGTAGCGTTGGTCACAGGTAATCCATCTTCCTGCATGGATACGTAATAATAACCGGAAGCACCGTCATTAGATCCAACAGACACGCCACGCGAGTACACGGTATTCCTTATTTCGCCCAATGAAGAATTTACATACACACCCGGCACATTTTTTAAAAGGTCCGCAGCACTCGTCAGAGCAAGCTTGGAGATCTGTTTATCATTCACCGTCGTTATTGCCACTGACGCTTCCATTTTCTTTCTTTTATCGAACACACCGGTTACCACGACCTCTTCTGTTTCGGCGGCCCTTTGAGCAAGCGAAATATTTATGGCGTTCTCACCCGGTAACACTTTTATTTCTTTATCATAATATCCCACATAAGACACAACAAGTGCTACGTTACCGGGTTGGACGCTCTGAAAAGAAAATTGTCCCTGCTCGTTTGTTTTGGTCGCTTTGTTGCCTTTGATTTTAACAGTGGCGCCGGCCAGAGCCGAACCCGAAGAGTCAGTCACTTTTCCGGATATTGAAGCAGGTTGCGCGGCAACGGAAAATGAAATAAAAAATAGAACGAAAAATGAAAAAATTGTTTGTGGAAAGTACTTTGGGGTCATGGCAAAGCATTTTTGATCAGTATTTATAATAGAAAACCAATTTTGAGAAGACTGGTTTTGTTTACGCCGGCAAGTTTGTTTTAATCAGATTACCCACCGTCCTGCAGTGTCCTGAGTGGCATCCTGCACTGTCCTGCCCGCTTTCTAAAAAGAAATATATTTACTGTGGTTTTGACGAATTATGATCACTGAAAATATATACAGGCTAATTAAAATTGATGAACAATCAGTCACTCCAAAATATCAGCAACTCACCAATTCTATATTGAATGCAATAGAAAGAGGCAGGATCGGAAAAGATTACCCCCTGCCTTCCATAAATGACTTGAGTTATGAATTGGAAATTTCGCGTGATACAGCGGAAAAAGCGTATCGCCACTTAAAGAAGCTGGGAGTAATTGGTTCTGTTCCTGGCAAAGGTTACTTTATAGCCAAAACAGATTTCAGACAATCGATAAAAATTTTTCTTCTTTTCAACAAATTAAGCGCTCACAAAAAAATCATTTATGATTCGTTTGTCGGCGTATTGGGGCAACAAGCGGCGATTGACTTTTACATTTATAACAATGATTTCAATTTATTTAAAAAATTATTGCAGAGCAGGAAAAATGACTACACTCACCATGTCATTATCCCCCATTTCATAGAAGGCGGAGAAAATGCAGCGGCAGTGATCAATGAAATTAGCGACGGCAATTTGATACTTCTTGATAAATTGATCCCGGGCATTAAGAATGAGTACGGGGCGGTATTTGAGAATTTCGAAACAGACATTTACAACGCGCTTAAAGAGGCGTTACCGCATTTGCAAAAATATCAAACATTAAAAATCACTTTTCCTTCCTATACCTATTTTCCCGAGGAGATCGTAAAAGGTTTTCAATCGTTTTGCATTGAATATGCTTTTAATCATAAGGTGGTACACAACATAAGTGCTGAAGAAATCAAGGAAGGTGAGGTGTACATCAACCTGATGGAAGATGATTTGGTTGTGTTGCTTGAAAAAATAGAAGCTACTCATTTAGCGGTGGGGAAAAACATAGGCATTATTTCTTACAACGAAACTCCATGGAAGCGCTTTATACTCGATGGCATTACAACAATATCCACAGATTTTAAGAAAATGGGGGAGATGGCGGCGCAAATGGTTTTGAATAATGAGAAAAATAAGTTGGAAGTACCCTTTACCCTAAAACTTCGAAATTCCGTTTGAAGCAAGCCATTGCCATTGAATTACCGACAGTTTTTCCGACGTGGGCTCACACACATTAGAGCCACCACGATTTTAATTTTTCAGAAAGCTGTTGAATTCTGAAGTCTCGTTGGATATTCCCGTCATTGTATTACTATCTTTTTCACAGTGTCTTCAGTTTTTATAAAGTACAGCCCCTTTGCATAAAAGCTTACATCAATAGTTTTGACCCCTGCATCTAGTTTTTGTTGCCAAAACAATACACCATCGCTACCGTAGACTGAAAGCATAGTTGCTTTATCCAAGGTTATTTGAAGTGCGCCATTCATAACTGGATTTTTCAGAATGACGAGTACTGCATTGTTAAAGATAAATCTGACGAACCTTGTATCACTCAAACTGATTCTGCCGTCAATATCAGTTTCGGACAGGCGATAATAATTCAAACCGTTGTTCGGAGCGGTATGAACGTAACTGTAGTCTTTTACTGTAGTGCTGTTTTCAGCTGCTTTTATTACAGCAATATCATTCCAATTAAGATCATCACTGCTGTATTGAATGACAAAATCTTTAGAATTTTGTTCGCTCGCCGTACTCCAATTTAGTAATACTGTATTGCCATTTTTCTTTGCTGTAAAACTAGCTAAGGAAACAGGTAAACCGATAAGGCTTGAATACTGAGTTACGAAATTTGAAGTGGCGCCGCTAAGTGAAAAATTGCTTAAACTTCCATTATTGGTTCCGGCTTGGTCAATGACTGTTGTCAACCCAGTGTTGGATCCTCCGGCAATTCCCTGGTCGGCCGTATAATAACTTACAAGGCCAGTTTGCGTCGTTGGATTCAATTCCTTGTTCATGTTATTTTGTATCTGTGACTGCGTTCTTGCCACATTCCATATGCGAAACTCATCAGCTGTCCCTCCAAAATATTCAGAGTATCCACTTTGATTACCTAATACCAATGGGTTGCTATTTGTGGCTATACTACCCGCTTGTGCTTGTGACGCTGCCAAGACTCCCTCAATATATAATTTCATCGTTGACCCATCGTAAGTGGCTGCAAGATGATGCCACGCATTTAGTGAAGGATATGTTGCCGACAAAGTTCTCCAACTACCGCCAATATGTAAATACAAAACGCAATGGGCCGATCCGTCATCTGTTCTTGGAAAGATATAGCCTGTGTTGATTGTATTGCTTGATTTTAAAAGTCAAAGCGTAATTGCTTTGTGCGATAGTTGCGATAGACGGAAGGATAAGGGGGATCGGTAAAAGTTTTTTCATTCCGATGGGTCGGTAGGTTTTTTGACTGAAGA
>VBAQ01000036.1:30984-33462 GCA_005883765.1 Bacteroidota bacterium | reverse complement strand
CACAAGCTGTTGAAAAAATCCATATTCAATTGAATTTGAACTCACCGATTGTTTGTTTCAATGGAGCTTTGATTATTCAAATAAAAGAGCCAGGAAATTTTCGCTCATTACGCTCATCTTCTGTTAATGCTTCTTTGGTTAGCACAATAAATTCGGCTGCTTCGGAATATAAGGTCAGCGTAAATTTTTATAAATCGGGAGAATGGTTTTGTAATAACCATGACGACTGGATACAACAGGAAGAAAAAATTACCGGCACAAAAGCGACTATTATAAATACGAGTTTACAAATTCAAAAATGGATTTACGAAAATGATGGACCTCACAAAATATTATTAATGGGGGAACCAGATGAAATTGATAAAATAGAGCCGATACTAAAATCGCATACTGGTCATGAACTAAATATTTACAAATCAAAACCAACCTATCTTGAAATTACGAATGGCATTGCTTCGAAAACATCAGCTATAATTTTTTTACTTGAACAATATGGCTTAACTAAAAATGATATCCTGGCCATAGGCGACAATTACAATGACATAGAAATGCTCCAATTTGCAGGAATGGGAATTGCAATGGGAAATGCGCCAGCAGCAGTAAAAGCCCATGCCCAATATATTACCTCTGACAATGATTCTGATGGAATAAAATCAGCTTTGAATAAGTTTATAAAATAAGCTTTCTGCGGGTATTCAAAAAAATTAAGGCGCCGGCTTCAGAAAAATCAATTGTTTATTATTTCTTGCAACAATCAGTACTTTCTTTCTACCACCAGCATTAATCCATTTTGCATCCCGGCATTCTCCATCAATTGAGGAGAATTCTGATAATGTAACAAATTGCCCTAATCTTTTGTCGTAATTAAATAGAGTTGGATTCATTGCATCATAACGTCCCTCATAAGGCAACACGCCATAAAAATTACCGGCAGCAACGTAATTGATTTCATTCCCTACTGCCCAGGATGCAAACGAAAAAATTGGCGCCAATTGCAATTCAGCCGGCAAATCCTCTCTTGTAAAATTTCCTTTGCCATCATTTATAAACCAGGAAGAACTGAGTGTTTCCGCTTTGAGCTCGGTGTACCCTGCAAACAATTCACCAAACATATATTGCAATGTTTTCCCCGCCACCTCATCATAACTCAAATGCTCCTTCTTTAATATAGGCAAAGAAAGTTCGAGTTGATCTTTACCGAGGAAAGGGTATTCTTTACCATTAACAGTATAGGCTATAATCTGTTCAACAGTCCCGTTGTTATCAAAATCCTTTATATACAACTTTAACGGACTGTCTTTATTTGCATTTAATTTTGAATTTCGTCCCCAGTTGCCCGCTAATATATCGGGGAAACCATCACCATTCATGTCGGCGCAATAAATGGTTTGCCAAAGGCCGGTGGATTGATTTATGTCACGCAGCGTAAAAGTTCCTTTGTTATTTATAAATACTTTCAACGGCATCCATTCTCCTGTCGCAATAAGGTCCATCCATCCGTCATTGTTGACATCGACAAAAGAAGATGTGGTAACCATTCCGAGTTCATTCAATTTTATTATCGTCTGATCCGCCTGTTTAAAATTTCCTTTTCCATCATTGATAAGCAGATAAGAAGATTGCGGCAAGCCATATTTCTTTGCATCTGCCAATCCGCCTATGAACAAATCCATGTCCCCATCCTTATCAATATCTGCAACCGATACACATGATTTGTTAGTTAGTATTTGCGGCAATGCATTTTCAGCAAGTGTGAAATGTCCTTTACCATCATTCATATATAATCTGTCCGCGAGATTTGGATTACCTGCATCGTATTCATTTCCTCCACTTACTACAAATAAATCAGGATAACTATCATTATTGGCATCGAAAAAAACTGCATCAACATCTTCTGAAAGGGCAGCTTTATTAAATATTGCAGTATCCGACTGAATAAACTTTCCATCTTTGGTTTGTATCATCAAACAGCCGGGGTGTTCTTTGGCGCCACAGGCAAAAAAATCATCCAGTCCATCTTTGTTTACATCTCCCACGGCTATTTTTGGTCCTCTTGTAGAAAGCTGGTGAGGAATAAGATTCTGCACATTGAAATCGAGGAAATCATCTTCGATATGCTTCCATTTACAATCAACCGTGCTGGTTATGTCCTGCCACAGGTTTTCTTTTTTCGGGAAAAAATCATCGTAGTTAAAATGCCCCGATGCCTCTATTTGCTTAACTATTACATTCTTATTAGTTGCAAAATTTTTTATAACCTGGTACTTTTGATCTGGCCATACGATCAATATACTGTCAATTGAGTGAAGACTATCTAATCCAAAATGCAATTTTGGCTCACAGGAGGATTGAAAACCTCTTGTAAGCATTAATTGCTGGTATTGCATTTTACCTTTGGCAAAAAGATATGCTTTTGCGCCAATACCGCTGGTATTCATTCCATCCCCTTTAAAAGAAATAGCAATAAAATTTTTCTTT
>VBAQ01000036.1:0-30682 GCA_005883765.1 Bacteroidota bacterium | reverse complement strand
GAAATAAACAAATCTTTATTTCCATCATTATCAAAATCTGCAAACAGTGGGCTCCAGCTCCAGTCAGTTGCAGAAATGCCACTGATTAATCCAACATCACTAAAACTAATTCCATCGCCATTGTTTCTCTGAAGGCAATTTTTTGAATACTGGTTTTGATAACCGTTTCTGTTAATTTTTTGATTATAAGTATCAAGATGTTCCCCGTTACCGTAGGTTTTTAATGTTTTCTCATCCCCCGGCAGCATATCTGCAGTAACAATATCTAATTGCCCGTCGTTATTATAATCTGCAATATCATTGCCCATGCTATAACGGCTGTAATGCCTGAAATGACTGGCCCCGCACTCAGTAAATGTGCCATTGCCATTATTCAAATAGTAATAATCATTTTCATGAAAATCATTACCAACATAAATCTCATCCCACCCATCGTTATTTAAATCTCCTACAGCAATCCCCAGTCCAAAACATAACCTGCTTTGATAAATACCAGCCTGAGCAGAAACATCAGTAAACTTTCGCTGCCCATTAACTAAATCATTGCGGAAAAGTCTTTCTCCGGAATTGGGGTCAAATTTGCGCCTGTCAGCTGTATCCGTTATATTTTGATTTGGGTATTCCGATTGGTTGAGGATAAAGCAATCAAGGTCACCATCATGATCATAATCAAAAAAAACAGCCTGTGTGGAGAAGCCTGAAAAATTTAATCCATAAGCGGCTGAGCTTTCCTTGAATGTGCCATTACCATTATTAATGAATAATTCATTGTGACCTTTTAATCCGTGCATATTAGCCACTGCACATACATAAATATCTAAAAGACCATCTCCATTTATATCTGCCATCGTTGCACCGGTACACCAATCCGAAGTGCCAGCCACACCCGCCTTTTCTGTTATATCTTCAAATTCAAAATTACCTTTGTTTAAATATAATTTGTTATGTCCATTGCTATTGGCGGTAAAATAAATATCAGGCAACCCATCATTATTGATATCTCCAATAGCGACTCCTCCTCCATTATAGTAGTATATATACTGCAGTATACTCAATGATTGATTATTTTCCAGCTTGTTTTCAAAATCTATATGAGTTTTAGAAGGAGGTAAGCTTAAGAACATCTTTTCCTGCCTTTTGCATGAAATAAGCAGCATCAATAAGGCAAAATAAAACAGAAGATATTTTTCTTTTGATGCCATAAAATATTTGAAAGATTAAATGCTATAGAAAATATCCGATTTGTCCGGTAATTTTCTCATAGGTGTTTGTCTATTTATTTTTTATCTTCTTTTGCCAAATAAAATTTAATATCAATTTGTCTTCAGATTACTTATCAGACGTACCTGTATTACTTATAAATGCAATTTTTTTACTGTCCGGCGACCATGAAGGTGTATTGATAGAACCCTGCCCGCCATAAACATATGCCAAAACCTTTGATGTCCCTTTGCCATCAAAGGGCAGCAGGCGGATATAAACATGCTTATATGGCGGATGTATAGCTGCAGGCGTTTCCTCACTCAGGAAAGAAAGATATGCAAACCATTTACCATCGGGTGAAATATGCGCAAACCAGTTATTGAATTCATCATTGGTGACCTGTTCCTGGTCACTGCCGTCCGGTTTCATTCGCCAAATCTGCATAGTACCGGAGCGTACAGAATTGAAGTAAATATATTTTCCATCGGGTGAATATTCGGGTCCATCATCAAGCCCTTTTGTATTGGTTAAACGAACTTCACCTCCCCCGGATGATGATATTTTATAAACATCATATTCTCCGTCACGTGAAGCACAATAAACAAGGCTTTTTCCATCGGGCGACCATCCGTGCAAATAGGAAGGTCCTTTAGGAGTAATTTGTTTCGGAGTGCCTCCGGTAACAGGTATTACATAAATAATTGAACCCCCTAATTCCTTTACATTACTGCTGAGGCCTATTTGTTTTCCATCGAATGTGAGAACATGATCATTGTTATTATTAGTAACATTCCCCGTGTTGATTTGAACAGGTTTTTTTGCAGTAAGATCGAAATTATACAACAAGCCTTTGTAATCATTAAATATGAGGCTTTTTCCATCGGGGGTCCAGTTCGGCGCCTGGATTGAATAAGGAACTTTATAAATAACTTCCCTGTTGCCAGAAGCTACTTCTAATAATTCAAGGTTGCTTCCCAATGTCATAGGAGTCTGCTGATTTGATACTCCGTTAAATGGTACCGATATACTAACATTGCTGAATACACCAGTTTCCAATATATCTGAATTGTGTGAGCCAACAAAAAGTCCAACATAAACCTCCTTGCCTAAATCAATATTTTCAATAGTGTCTGTTTGAAAGGGTTCTCCATAGATGGCTGCACGCATTATGTACTGGTCACCTTTTCTTTCCAATTGCAGAATGTTAGCCTGAGTCATTTTGAATTTTTTTTCTTCGGTTTGTGCAGCAGTCGTGCGCCGGAACTGCAGAGAAGTAAGCCCATCGCCATGCTCAACAGCATTTACATGAGCAGAATTTCCATCCAAACTTTTACGGACCATCCATCCAACTTTTCGGTGATAGGTAACCCAATTTCCTAAAAATTCTGCACGGGTATACAGAATAAAATCACCCTTCATTTTTTTCCACACATATTGAAATTCATCATGGTCGCCCCACACATTATACCCGGCACCGGATACTACATATTGACCGGTAGCACGAATAAAGGTAGCAGAACCGGGTTTCACATTGGCTCCAACATCACTATGCCCATCAAAAATGCCGACAGGTTGGTTTTGTGAAAAAGCAATATTATATACCATAATCCCCAAAGGAATTATGATTAGATGAAGTATAAAATTGTGTTTCATTTTATGAGAATTTATATGTAAAAATATTGATAATAATACCGGGAATTTTTATTTGACATTCTTATTAATTGCATTCACTAACCTGAAAACCGATTCAGGATTATCTTCATAATCGATTAATTTTTTTTCAGAAGAATATAAAAACATCGAAGGATACCTTACCGGCTTAAATTTTGCGATAAACTGCTGAAGCTTATCCTGTAAAACGGTTACGTTTTTTTCCCTTTTCAATTTGCTGCCATAAGTATTCATAAAATGATCCATTTTATCCAATCCGTCCATAGAGATCAAAAAAATTGAAGCTTTTTTAAATGATTGATATTGCTCACCAATGCTTTTAATAGCATGCTGGCAATGATCACAATCTGAATCAAAAAATAAAAAGAACAACATTTTACTTTTTGGCAAATCCATAGTTGTGAACGGTCTTTTATCAAACCGGAAAAATTCAAAATCAGGAACTGTTTGTGCAGGCGGTTGACCTGAAACACTCAAGGGAATAACAAGGAGTAAAACAAGAGCATTGAACATATTTCTCATATTGAAAATCATTATAAATGAAAAATTAATGTCAAGTTTTTTTAAGGAATTGAAAGTAATTTAGACCTGCTAATAATCATCTTACTTCGTCAACCAATAAAAAAAACAAAATGGCGGGTAGAAACTCTCTAGCGTAGTTATTTAACTCAAAACAAATTATTACCTTCTTGCTCGTTTATGATTATGAGCCCTTAAAATTCTTTTCAGTAGTATGCTTTTTATTCGTTTTCTAGATTTGATAAATCCCAAACTTTCAAAGACTTTATCATTGTGTTTTTCCCTGATGCAAATGCAGATAATTCATTGGCATCAGTTTCGGGGAAAATATAGGTAGTTAGAACTCTTTCACCATTATTGATAAAAATTTCAAGAGAGGATTTGTCAAACAATATTTCCATTTTGATTTTACCTTTTTCATTTAGCAAATCAATAGTCTGCACCAATTTATCTTTTCTAATTTTTCCATTTCCACTTTTACTTTTATCAATATAGAGTTGATTTTTCAACGCATCATACCCTATTTCTACCTCTTCGATAGGTTTGTTATTATTATCTTTTTTCTGGGCAATTTTAAAACCAGCAATTGTGCCCGGTTCAACAATTAATTCGGTTTCCAGCCAAAATGAATTGCCCTGAGTTAATTCCCTTTTTCCAACAGTCATTTCCTGATTTGTCATCTTCACATCTTTCATCTCAATCACATTATTGCGTGAAAATTTTACCAGATTATTTTTTATTAAGGAAGATGGTTGTTGAACTAATCGAATTCCATTATTGGTTTCTTTCAAATTAATATCTCTCGGTATTGACATTTGTCCCTTCCATGGATAAGTTTCCTGTCTCCCAGGTACCATCCAACCGATGAAAATTTTTTTATTACCAGGAAGATTATTCCATGGGATGGCAGCATAAAAGCAATCTCCATAATCAACTGTTAAAATGGTATCGGATGGATTATCACTTTTGAATTTTGTTCCATCAAAGTCCCCTACGAAATATTGCATAAATGGACCCCGTTCGGGGCCTCCGGCAGAAACCATCAGCACCCATTTCTGAAGGCTTGGTTTTCCTGTTACGGGTAGTTGAATTAAAAAGGGACATTCCCAACCTGCATTTATATATCCCTGTGGCCCAAATTCACTAAGGAGGTTCCAGCTCTTCAAATCATTGGATGCGTAAAATCTTACTTTATGTTCAGTCGGTAAAGCTACTGTCATCACCCATTGTTTGGTTTTTTTAAACCAAAACACATTGGGATCCCTAAAATCTTTTTTATGTAAATCAATAACAGGGTTATGCTCATAATTTGTAAAAGTTTTTCCACCATCATTGCTATAGGCAATAAATTGAGACTCTTTCTTTAAATTGGGTTGATGGGCTGTATAAACAGCGACAATACAACTTTTACTCTTACAAAGCCCACTGGTATTATTTTTATCCAATACTGCACTACCCGAAAATCTCCAGGTCGTGTCTTTATCAATACTTTCAGGTATAGCAATGGGCAAATGTTTCCAATGTACAAGATCAGTAGTGGTGGCATGGCCCCAGCTCATATGTCCCCATTTATTTTCAAACGGGTTTTGCTGATTATATAAATGATATACTCCATTTAGATAAATCAGACCATTGGGATCATTTGTCCAATTCTTCAGGGGTGTGAAATGATAAACTGGCCTCCACTGGGGTGTTGGTACTTCTTTCTGCTCCTGTGCCAAAAGTGTATGGTAAAGAAATATTAAAAAAAAGTTTAGAAGCACTTTCGTTTTCATAAATTTTTAGTGGTGCGTAAAATTTCTTTTTGTACGTTAAAAATTGTGTTTACTGTCTCTCTAAAATCTAATCATGAAATCTCAAACAAAATATTTTAAGGCCAAATGCTTTTTAAGCTTATATATTCCAATTTTTTAATTGTAAAGCTGCCAGCTGATTTAATATAAATATCATTGTATGGTTTATTTGGAAAGAAAATTTCTGTCATAGTGGTTAAACCATCATCGGCAAATAATTCCACAGAGCTTATATCAATTACCAATGAAATATTCATTTTAGCATTATTTGTAAACCGCGGAGCAACATGCCTGTTTGAAAAATCTTTTTGGAAATCGGTCTTACCTGATTTAGTGCGGTCAATATAATACTGGTTTTTATTTTTCTCGTATCCTATTACCAGCACTTCACCCAATTCATTAGAAAGTACGAGTGAAAAATCTTTTATTTTATTCATAACGATGTTAATACGGCAGGGGAATTGACCCTTTCCTGTTTTCTCAGCAATATTCAGACTATTTGTAGCAGAAATATTTTCGGCAGTAATTGGTTTTGATTGAATTTTAGATAATTCTGTAACAGGTTGAGAAGCTATTAATAATTCATTACCAACATGCATTAATTTTAATTCACGTGGTAAGGTCATGGCATTTCTCCATTTTATTGTGGGAACCTTGTTAGCATATAGCCAGTTACTCATCCATCCTAAAAATATTTTGCGCTTACCAGTATTTGACCAGGTAATACCTGCATACTCATCCGGGCCATAATCTATCCACTTCACATCTTTACTATTGGGTGTGAATTTTTTGCCATCAAAATCACCCAGAAAATATTGTGTCGCAGAACCTTTATTAGGGCCACCGGGATTTATGTTCACAATAAGCACCCAAACGTTTTTACCATTATCATTTAAAGGAAATAAATCAGGGCATTCCCAAACCCCTCCATGAGCACCAGCGTCATTTCCAAAATCACTTTCTTTTTTCCAGTTTTTTAAATCTGGCGAAGAATAAAACGTTACCCTGTCTTTAGTTGCCAAAGTCATAACCCATTTTTTTTGTGGTTCGTACCACATTAGTTTTGGGTCGCGGAAATCAGTAATGCCTGGATTTTTTAATACTGGGTTTTGAGCATATTTTTTCCATGTACTCCCATTATCAAGGCTATAAGCGATACTTTGATTTTCGTAATCAGTTCTTTTTTCTTTTTGTGCAATTGGATTGTGGTGGGTAAAGATGGCCACTAACGGTACCTGCCTTTCTTTACCAAAACCCGTTGTATTTGTTTTATCTACCACTGCACTGCCTGAAAAAATATAACCTAAACTATCCGGGTAAAGTGCAATGGGCTGCTCCGCCCAATGAATCAAATCTCTGCTGGTGGCATGCCCCCAATGCATCGGGCCCCAGGTTGTACCTTCCGGATAGTACTGAAAAAACAAATGATAAACACCATTATTATACACCATTCCGTTGGGATCGTTTGTCCAGTTGGCCTTTGGTGAAAAATGTATTTGCGGACGATATTGTTCCTTCATAATTACATCGACAGACTGGGCCATTATACTGCTGCTGCTTAATTGCATAATGGAGAAGCCAATTGTTGTAATAAATATTTTTAGTGTCATGCTGGTGTGTTGTTAAACTATATTAAATAACCTGTGGGTTTTTTTATTGAATGAAACATTATTCATTCCATCCGGAGCAAAGGAGGAAGTAAAAACCTCCTCCGGTTTAGAACGACTGCTTATAAAAATTCCCTTATGTTAAACTCTTGATTCTATGAATTACTCACGAATTGATCTTCTATGAATTTAAACAGACATCCATTAAGAATTTCTGCTTAGCATTTGTTTCCTCATTAGTAGCCAGGGTTTTGTTTATAAATACCATTAGTAAAGACTATCTGATCCTGCGGGATTGGAAAATACTCGTGTTTGTTTTTTGTAAACTGAGCATTATTGAGAAAGGGATGCCTAATTTTTTCTCTAGCAAAATGAGCATTGAGAGTCTCCGCTGCAATACCCCAGCGTACCAGGTCAAAAAATCTCGGACTTTCCATAGCAAATTCAAGTCTCCGCTCCCATTGTAAAGCTTTAAACGCTGTTGCTTTATCCCAGACAGGAATATTCACGCCGGGTTTATAAATATCGATCTTGTAGTTAGAAGGATTACTACCATCTAATTTTTTAACTAAACTGGTACTGTTTGCTGCCCTTGTTCTGATTTGATTAATTAATGGCAAAGCTGCATCAGGATTATTTAATTGAATCTGTGCCTCAGCATTCATTAAAAGAACATCATCATACCGTATGACATCCATATTCACCGATGTACCATAAAAAGGTCCTAACTTTTTAAAACAAGCACAACTGGCCAATTGCAATTCTTTCATTGTTCCAAAACCACCGTAAACACCAGCTAATCTCTCCCAACTGTGATCATAAGGAATAACGGCATTATATTTAAAAGGATGTCCCTGAATCCCAACAGTGTGGTCAAGACGTGGATCAACAGTTACTCCATTAGTAGTTAAATCCGCGTCTGTTAACACGACATCATCAAACGTATTAAACTTGGGCAAACCGGTAGAGGCATCAGTACCGAAAGCATTCACCAAATTTTGGCTTGGGATATGGAATGCACAACATCCATATTGTGGAGCACCCGCAAAATAATTTAAACTGGTAGACATACTAAGCCTCCCTCCGATTACTGTTCCGTCATTTATGGAATATTGGATCGCAAAAACAGATTCGGGACTGTTGTCGTGTCCATCCAGGAAATTAAATGCAAAATCACTATTCAAAGCATATTTACCAGAATTAATAATATCATTTGTCAAAGTTACCACCGCCTGCATTTTTGCTGCGTCAATACCTGTTACATTGTAATTATTATCTTGTGTATATGCCTGATAAAGTCTTGTTTTAGCGAGGTAGGCTTTTGCAGATAACTGATTTGCCCTTCCAGGCTCCCCAGGCTGTGTTAGTGGAAGATCTTTAATCGCTTCTTGAAAATCACCAGCAATTTTTTCCCATAAAGCATCATTTGCCATGGTGTTTGGAACTTGCAGAATCTCATCATTGCTGAGTGTTTCGTCAAACCAAGGAATGTTGCGGAACAAAACTTTGAGAAGAAAATACATATGTCCTCTGAGAAAATGCATTTCCCCTATCCGGGTTGTCCTCTTCGGGAACTGTGCATCAGTTAACCCATTCAATGCCCTTAAAGCCACATTTATTCTTCCGATGGCAGCATAAGCCCTATTCCATGTACCGGGGAAACCAAAATTGCCAGCGCCATTGTTTGTAGAGTTAAGCAGATAAAATTGTTCATACTTATCCATCTGTTGCTGGTCGCCTATATCACCACCGCCTTTATAAGCATCATCAGAACGGACACTTCCATATTCCCACATACTGGTTATAGGTGCATCCCACCAATCATTTGCAATACCGGCGTAAGCGGCCGTTGCCAATCCGTTAACTGCTTCAGGCGATGACAAATTGCTTTCTGATAATGCACCCTGTGGTTTGTAATCCAGGTATTTTTTACAGCCAATCGAAAAGAGGATGACTGCTGCAAAGATAAATTTCGTAATATGTTTCATAATCATTTTTTTTAATAATTAAAAGTTTGCGTTCAATCCAAAAGTAACTGCAGTAGGAACGGGCCATAAGCCGAAGGCATTGACTCGTTCAGGATCTTTGGCGGTATATTGATTGGATTTAATAGCGAATAAATTTTGACCGGAAACGTATATTCTCAATCCTTCCATTTTCAGCCTGCTGTAAATATTCTTGGGCAAATTATATCCCAGCATCACATTGCGAAGCTTGAAATAGGAAGCATTGACATAATAAAAATCAGAGGGCTTGTCTTCACCATTGGCATTTAAAATTGTTAGGGCGGGCGTTTTTGAACCGGTGTTTTGGGGTGTCCAGGCACTCAGGGTACCAGGCCCAAAATTATTTCTGACATTTACAAACGAATTGAAGAATTTGGTAGGATCAAAGCCGGTTTTGCCAGCCACGCCTGACCCGAAAATGGATAAATCGAAATCTTTATAATTGATTTCTATTCGCAAACCATATTCAAGTTTAGGTAAAGTAGTGCCAAGGAATTCCTGGTCATTGGCATCAATTTTACCATCGCCATTAAGATCCACATACCTGATTCTTCCAGGTCCCGCGCCAGGTTGTGTGGCATGTTTGTCTACGTCATCCTTACTCTGGAAGATACCATCAGTTTTATATCCAAAAATGGTGAATTGAGAATGCCCTATAATTGAATGATTCAAATCTCCCGGATAAGCAGGACGAACATTGTCAGGCAAAGAAGTAATCACGTCCTTCCAGTGGCTTGCATTTCCCGTAATACTATATCCTAAACCCCATGAAGTGTTGTCGTGATAACTCAATACAAATTCCCACCCTTTGTTGTCTTTGTTGGCCCCATTAACCCACTGGAGTTGCCCTTCACCAAGAGCAGCTGCAACAGGAGGCTGTATTAATATATCACTGGTTTTCCTGCTAAAATAATCAAATGAACCTGTGATTTTTTCGTGCAGAAAGCCAAAGTCAAGACCGATATTGGTTTCAGTTGTCGATTCCCATTTCAGGTTGGCATTTCCTCTTTGTACCTGAACAAATCCGGAAGGGAGTGAGCCGGTATTAACTCCGTTAATATCGTAGGCCGTACCAGTGTTTAACCATAAGGGGAATTGGCTACTGCTGGTTCCATAATTTGGTTGAAGTATCGTGTATGCAGATAAATTACCTATTTCCTGGTTTCCCACTTTTCCCACACCTGCTCTTAATTTAAGATTGGATACCACATCGATATTTTTAAAAAATTCTTCATTGTTGATTCTCCAGCCCAAAGTAGCGGCAGGGAAAATACCATATGGATTATTAGTACCAAAACGTGAAGAACCATCCCGCCTGATTGTAAAGGAAGCCAGATATTTATCGGAATACCCATAGAAAACTTTTCCAAACTGAGACAACAACCGGTAACCGGTCGCCGAACCATTATTGGTTTGTGCACCTGTACCAGCGCCCAATTGGAAATAATTAACGTCCTGTAGTGCAAAGTTGGTAGTAGCAGCCCCGAATGTCTGGAAATCATTCCGAACAGCTTCGGTACCTGCCAACAGGTTAAGCCGGTGTTTTCCTAATACCAGGTTATAGTTTAGGGTATTGGTCCAGGTAAAAGTGAGTTCTTTTGATTCCTGAAGCGCGAGACTGTTAAATGATCTCACAGGTCCTTCTGTACCAATCTGGGCAATTCTTTTTGCAAGAGCATCAGAATAATCAAAACCCAGGCTTGTGTGGAAAACCAGGTGATTTATTATTTCCAAATCGGCAAATACATTACCGTATAAAAGAACCTGTTTAGTTGTATTCCACCTGTTCAGGTATTGCATATCCACTGGGTTATTTCTGTCGGTATATCCGGCTCCTATTGGCCCACCATAGGTCCCATCAGTCTTATATAGTGGGATTGTAGGAGAAAGTGTCAAAGCAAGTTCAGGTGTGGGGGCCCCACCAACATCGGTAGTTGAATTTACCTGGGAAGTTCTGCTTAACTGGAGATTTTCACCGATTTTTAGCCTGTTGTTAAATGCGGAAGTATGCGTGTTGATACGTGCATTATACTTTTCATAATTTGTAAATACAATTAAACCGTTGTTTTTGTAATACCCCAAATCAATAACCAATCCGCTCCTAGCAGTACCTGCAGAAATAGAAAGATTATTGGATGTAATGGTAGCTTTTTTGAAAAAAGCATCCTGCCAATTAGTATTTCCAACAGGTTCAAGTGGGTCACCACCAACAAAAGGCGCGATATTTACTTTATTAAGAACAGGATTGTTATAATCACCATTCCAGTCGTAAGTATATATTTTGTTTACGAGGTTATTGGGATCAGTTTTATCGTTTACGGCAGCCCTCCATAAAGCTTCCCCTCTTTGTTCTGAATTCAATACTTTTTCCTGCCATGGTTTTTCAGTTTGAATAGTAAGGCTCGAATTAAGCTGTATCCTTATTTTTTCTTTGCCACTCGGGTCGCTGCCGTCTTTTGTGGTAATAATGATAACACCGTTAGAAGCCCTCGAACCATAAATGGAAGATGCCGATGCATCTTTCAAAACCTGTATGGATGCAATTGAATTGGTATTCAAATTAGCAAAGTCCTCATACCGTGTGGTAGGAACCCCATCAATGATATAAAGTGGGTTAGTGCTTCCCAATGTGTTGACCCCGCGTATAAGTATTCTGGGAGGTGCACCATTAGCACCCGTCGGGGAACCATCCGTCTGAATATACAAACCCGGAACCTGTCCCTGAAGGGCAAGCATCGGACTGGTAGTGGGGGAGTTTTTGATGGTGCTCAGATTAACTACCGAAACCGCTCCTGTCAAATCTACTTTTTTCTCGCTTTTATATCCCGTAACAACAACCTGTTCTAATTCATTTACTCCCTCTTCCATTTCAACAGACATGGTTTGAGTGTTGCCTGTAATTCTGACAGCTACAGATTTCATTCCTACATAGGAGAACAACAGGTTATCACCTGCCGATGCTTCAATGGAAAACTTTCCTGAAACATCAGTCAGTACGGTTTTATTTTTTGATTGAATAGAAACACCAACAAGCGGCGCCTTATCCGACTTACCGGTAACCGTGCCGGTAATGGTTTTTTGCTGAGCAAACGAGAACATTGCTAGCATTAAGAGCAGTAATAAGAAAAACAACTTTTTCATAATCGCAGTTTTAAAGTTTGAATAATTAGCAGTGGCTCTATTTTTTTAATTGTTGGTAAAAAAATCAGTTGGAATATTGAACAGCATCCCGCTTAATGAGGTCATCTATTTCTTCTGTATGATAATCAGGACAGGCGCCATTATAACTTGCTATCAAGGCGCCTGTGGCGGAAGCAAATCGTAATGCATCTGCAGGTGTTTCGTCTGATGATAATTTTGTAAGTAATGCTGCTAAAAAGGAATCCCCACTTCCTACCGTATCGGCAACTGTCACTTTATACCCCGGATGAGAATATACTATTCCACTGCAATTAAATAATGAACCATCGCCGCCTTTAGTAACCACAATATTGGGTATGCTGAATTTATCCTGCAGCACTTTGATGCGGTCAATGTCTGATTGGTATTTTGTAAACCACCCGGTTATTAATTCCAGTTCCGCCTGGTTTAATTTTAATAAATTGATCTTATTAAGGAGTAGTTCAATAATCCGCCGGTTAAAATGTGGCGCCCGGAGATTAATATCCAAGACTTTGAATTTTGCAATATCCAGCAACCTAAATAATGTATTTCGGGTAATCTCGCTGCGGGTTGCTAAACTTCCGAACACAAAATAATTGGCATGAGCAACGAGACTCTCAAAATCATCTTTCCACTCAATGTAATCCCAAGCAACTGGTTTTACTATATCATAGGTCACTTCATTATTCTCTCCGATAGAAGCGTTTACTTTTCCGGTTTCCATCGTAGTATCCAATTGAAAAAACTCAGTGGAAATATTTTTTTCCTCCATTAATTCAATGAGCTTCTTACCCCAATCATCTGATCCAACCCTTGTGATTAAAGCCGGTTCAATACCTGTTTTTTTTAAATGATAAGCTACATTCATGGGCGCACCACCGGGTACAGTACCTGTTGGCAGAATATCCCAAAGGATTTCGCCAAAACAAACAATCGAATATTTTAAAGCAGTGCTACTCACCTTAGCCTTTTAATAATATCGTTTTAATGCAATACCAGTGTATGTTCTATTTGCTCCAATGATTTACCTCTTGTTTCGGGCATTACCTTCCATACAAAAATTAATTGTAGACACATCATGATACAGAAGAAAAGAAATGTATTGCCTCCGCCTGCTTTTTCAGCTATGTATGGAAAAGAAAAAGCTATTGTAGCGGCCATCACCCAATGCGTAGTGCTTCCCAATGTTTGCCCTTTAGCTCTCACCTGGTTAGGAAAAATTTCTGAAATAAAAACCCAGATTACTGCGCCTTGTGAGAACGCAAAAAATGCTATGTAAATAAAAAGGAATAGAGGAACAGACCAACCATTAAAGTTTGCGGCAAAGAAAGAGTAGGAAACCATTCCTAATGTGAAAATCAGGCCGAACGAGCCGATTAGCATTAACGTTTTCCTGCCAACCCTGTCAATGAAATTCATAGCGAGTAAGGTGAATGAGAAATTAATTATGCCCAAACCGACCGTAGATAATAAGGATGAACTGGTGCCAAGCCCTGTCATTTCAAATATGCGTGGTGAATAATAAATAATGGCATTAATGCCCGACACCTGGTTAAATATTGCAAAGAGTATAGCCAGCATAACAGGCGTTTTATACCTTTTCGAAAACAAAGCATCCTGCTGAAGGACTTCTTTTTCCTCTTTATCAGTCTCCGATATTTCTGTAATTATCCTGTCGGCGGTATCCGGATTTATTATTTTAAAAATCTCACGGGCTTCTTCAATTTTGCCTTTTTTCATTATCAGCCAGCGTGGGCTTTCAGGAATAAATCGTAAAAGGAAAAAGAAGACAGCAGATGGGATTGCCTGTATCCCTAACATTAATCGCCACGAATGTTCTCCTGTAAGCCCTATAAGATAATTAGATAAATAAGAAACCACAATTCCAAATACTACATTGAATTGAAAAAGGCCAACCAATTTTCCTCTTCTTTCAGCCGGAGAAATTTCAGAAATATAAATTGGTGCAGTTACCGATGAAGCGCCAACTCCCAATCCACCCAATAGACGGAAAATTAAAAAACCATACCAGTTGGTAGCAAGAGAGGTCCCCAAAGATGAGATGAGATATAAAGCTGCAATAATGTAAAGAGTCTTCTTGCGACCAAACACATCGCAGGGTATTGAACCGAGTAAGGCTCCGATTATCGTACCTATTAACGCAATGGAAACAGTGAGTCCGTGCTGAACAGTATTTAAGTTCCAGTATTTTTGAATGGATTGTTCAGCACCGGAAATAACAGCAGTATCAAAACCGAAAAGAAAGCCGCCGAGGGCTATTACCAATGACCAGAGAAATACATTCTTTTTACTCATTTGGCAGTCGTTTCTACCACGAATATCACCTCTCAGCCGCCCGGTTGCCGTTTGCTATTGTTTCAAAATGATTCGAAATTGTATTTTATTTTATCGGAAATCAAGTATTTAGTTACCATTCATTTACAGTTTAGAAGAAAGGCGGTTAGCTATCCGGGTTTTCAAAATTGTAACTTCTTTTTACAAAATAATTTCATGCGCTGGTCTTTAAAATCGCACAAATTTTTGAAAAGGTACAGGATTGAAACAGATGAAACATTATTATAAATAACATTAAAGAAAATATCTCAACTTGCAGGGTATGCTTGCGGTCCGATTTGCTTATAATGAATATGTGAAAAAGTTGGTCTTTACGAAGAAGGATGTATTTCTTTTAATGCAATGTTTTCTTTTATTGCTTGTTTCCTGCTCAACCCACAAGCCAGAAAAAAAATTCAGAATTGGTTTTTCCCAATGTACCACCCATGATGTTTGGAGACAGAGCATGCAAAAGGAGATGGAAAGAGAATTGTCATTCCACCCGGAAATAGATTTTATTTTGAAAGAAGCAAATCTCAATTCTCAAAAACAGGTTCAGCAAATACAAGAGCTTATCAATCAGAAAATTGATTTGTTGATTGTTTCTCCTAATGAGGCTGCTCCTATAACGCCGATTATTGATAAAGTATACAAAGAAGGCACCCCCGTAATTGTTGTAGACAGAAACATATTATCCAAAAATTATACAGCTTTTATCGGTACGAGTAATTACAACATAGGTTTGAACGCAGGTAATTACGCCAATGCACTTTTAAAAGGTAAAGGAAATGTAATGGAAATAGGAGGTTTAGATGTGGGATCATCTGCTGACATTGGTCGTCATAATGGGTTTAAAGATTTTATTAAGCAATATCCCGGGATAAAATTTATTAAAAGGATATCGCAAAATTGGGATGGTGCTCCGGCAGAAGCAGGGAAAGAGCTTGCTGATGAATTAATAAAGAATGATGACATCCAGTTGATTTTTGCTCAAAATGACCGGATAGGCTTCGGCGCCTACAAAGTATGCAAGAAATTGGGTATCGATAAAAAAATATTTATAATCGGCGTAGATGGGTTGCCTGGCAAAAATGGAGGTATAGATCTTGTTGAAAAAGGTATTTTGAAAGGCACCATACTTTACCCAACCGGTGGAAAGGAAGCTATTCAAACAGCAGTTGATATTCTTGAAAAGAAAACTTATGAAAAAGAGAATGCCCTTGCAACGACCATTATTGATTCTACAAATGTGAGGATAATGAGAATGCAAAATGAAAAAGTACTTGCTCAACAGGGAGATATTGATAAAAGGCAAAAAAAGATCGAGGAACAGATTGCCATCACCAGGAACCAGGCAAATATTATTGTTGCAATCTCCATAACACTTGCTCTCGCATTAATTTTCGGAGGCATTGTATATTATTATTTACAGGAAAACAAAAAAATCAATAAAAAACTGGAATTACAAAAAGAGGAAATTGAGAAACAGCGTAATCAATTAATTGAATTAATGGCAAAGGTAAAAGAAGCAACAGATGCCAAGTTCAATTTCTTCACTAATATTTCTCATGAACTGAGAACCCCCCTTACATTAATTATGGGCCCGCTGGAAGATTCTTTATCCTCTTCTAAACTCCATTTCACTATAAAAAACAATCTTGACTTCATTCAAAAAAATGCCATGCGCCTCTTACGCCTGATTAACCAGTTAATGGACTTCAGGAAAATAGAAGAGAATAAAATGAAGCTCAATGCTTCTGAAAATAATGTTTCAGATTTTGTGACTGAAATAACTAATGCCTTCCGTGATAGAGCAAAGAAAAAATCCATTTCATATAATATTACCAGCAAGGTAAAAGATCTGAATATTTGGTTTGATATTACGATGCTGGATAAAGTATTATTCAACCTTCTTTCCAATGCGTTTAAGTTCACCGGTGAAAATGGAATTATAAATGTAACTATTGATAAGAGCAGGGATGGTGGTTTTGCCCTGATTAAAGTGGAGGACTCAGGAATTGGAATGTCAACGGAAGATGCGGAACATGCCTTTGATTTATTTTACCAGGGACATAGCAGCTCATTTAAAGGGACAGGACTCGGATTGTCTTTATCAAAGGAATTGATTCATCTCCATCATGGCAGCATTACCGTTAAAAGTGAAAAAGGGAAGGGAACTACTTTTGAAGTAAAGTTACCATTGGGCAAATCGCACCTGGAGGCGGACGAAATACTTACACAAAAACCTGCGTTGATTAATACTTACGAGGATATTAAAATTTATACAACCGATATGGAGCCTGTGGTAGTCCGAAAAGAAACGACCGAAATTGCAAACAGGGAAAATTCCATTTTGATTATTGAGGACTATGATGACCTGAGAGCTTTCCTGAAAAAAAGATTAGGCGATATCTATCAAATATATGAAGCAGAAAATGGAGATAACGGAATATCACTTGCTTTTGATATCGTTCCGGATCTTATTATCTCTGATATTGTATTACCTGGCCAAACTGGTCTTCAAATTACTGAAACACTTAAACAGGACTTACGCACATCACATATCCCCATCATATTATTAACTGCCAGGGGAAGCATTGAAGAACAAATAAAAGGAATAAAATCGCAAGCTGATGCTTTTCTGGTTAAACCATTTAATCTGGAATATCTCGAAGAAACGATTAAAACACTTTTAAAAAACAGGGCAGTTTTACGGGAGCATTATACCAGTGAATTACCAAGTGAAACGAGATCAAATTCATCAAATAAAATTGACAGAAAATTTATCAACAAGTTCACGGCCATTGTAGAAAATAATTTATCAAACGAGGATTTTTCCGTTGATGATATTTGTAAAGAGATTGGTATTTCAAGGGTACAGTTATACAGAAAAACAAAAGCATTGATTGGTTACAATATAAACGACTATATATTGGCTGTTCGTTTGCAAAAGGCAAAATACTTATTAACGAATGACGACTTTTCTATTTCAGAAGTAGCTTATAGGGTCGGGTTTGCATCGCAGGCTTATTTTTCAACTGTCTTTAAGACAAAATTTGGTATTACCCCTTCAGAATTTAAAGCAAAAAAAGGCATAATACTGAAAAATGACTAGTAAAATCTTCTACAAAGTCTTGTGGATAAAAATTTGCTAAAAGTTTAGTGAAAATGGGTTCACTAACTTTTATTGTATATAAAAAAATCTAAAAAAAGCGCTGTTGGGCTCTGTGGCAGCTTAACAGTCATCTGATGGTGCATCAGGATAATTTCTCATGATTTATTCGTCATTTTTTGAAGTAATAATTTTTTAGGCGTTCGGTGGTAGACCAGTCAAGGGTATTCACATGACCTTTGATCGCAGTCTTAGGAGCCAGCAATTGTTGAGCGGCGAACTCAATACCTCAGTCTCTTTTTTTAGTTTTAAAAATTGTCTTTCGACTAAATTATAAACCAGGATGCTTATCAGCAGCCCGGCCAGGCTAAGAAGGATGGAGGAGTCCATTCGAATGGCATGATCCGACACTGAAATCATCGTTGATAGATTATCTATCCTCAGATTTACCTGACTTCGCTGTTCGTTTACTATAATCTGCTGTTCATTGATGGCTAGATCAGACGCTTTCTTCAATTAAGTATTCTTGCAAATAAATATCAGAATGCAAGTAGTAGGCTGGAAAAAACGCAAGCCATTCATGTTGGTTCGTAAATAGCGCCAAATGAAAATGCCCGCAACGATTCAAACAAAGTTTCGGATTTACTCAACGTATAGGTAACAAAAAAATTAAGAAATGAATAAATTGATACAATTTGGAGAAAATGTCGAAGGATACAGCATTCGTGTTCTAAACGAGAGAGAAATAAGGGCGTCAGCGGGCATACTATTTTTAGCGACATTCACTTCTTTAATGCTGATCCTGTTTAAAAATGATTTTTTGCTGATAAAGTACGTCATCACGATATTCCTGCTTGATTTCATTATACGTGTTTTTGTTAATCCAAAATTTTCTCCGACGTTAATAATCGGACGTTTGATCGTTCGAAACCAGGTACCCGAATATGTTGGGGCGCAGCAAAAAAAGTTCGCGTGGGTAATCGGCGTAATCCTCTCAGCTACCATGTTCATTTTCCTGGTGATAGTAAATGCATCTAGCCCTATAACGGGTGCCATCTGCCTCATTTGCCTGGTGTTCCTGTTCTTTGAATCGGCCTTTGGTATTTGCTTGGGGTGTAAATTTTATTCACTGTTTTATAAAGAAAAAGCTCAATACTGCCCCGGTGAGGTTTGCGATGCAAAATCAAAACAAGACATTCAAAAAACGTCCGGGTCCCAGCTACTCATTGTGGTTGCATTTATCGGTTTGACTTTCCTTATGGCCCTTCTGTTTAATAACCATCTCAGTAAAGAACCATATGACTTGTTTGGAGTTCATGGTTCTACGCAGTCGAAATAAACCATTATGTTCGACACAGGAAAGCTTTCGAATGCGTCCGAGGTTTGGAACGACTGATGATTCGGGGGACACTTCAAAAAGCTGAACCATTGGTATAAGTATTGCATTTGAGTTTACATGCTCATTCGATTTTTTTTCTTTGTTTTCTCTCTGGGTTTTTGCCAATGTGATCCCCACAAAAATGGCAACAACAAAAATCATTTTGCCAGGGATCGGAGCCCGGAACAAGAGATCCCCGTGTTATGCTATCATAATATCAAAAGCGAACTTGATCATCACGCTCCGGAACTAACGGTTACCGATAGCGTCTTTCGAATTCAAATAAAAATGTTGGCTGACAGCGGTTATCACACAGTAACCGCCGATGAATTGTATAATTACCTAACCAGAGGATCGGCTTTGCCTTCCAAGCCCATCATGCTGAGTTTCGATGATTCGCACGAAGAACATTTCTCCATCGCCGATAAGGAAATGAAAAAATATGGATTCAAAGGAGTGTTTTTTGTCGAAACTATTGTTATCAATAAACCGAATTATCTCACCAGCCAGGAAATAAAAACGCTTGCTGATGAAGGCAATACCATTGCTTGCCACACATATGACCATCCGCTGGTGACAAGATTGAAAGATGATGAATGGCTAAAAGAACTTGATGAGCCAAGGAAACTATTGGAAAAAATATCAGGCAAAGTTGTGGATTATTTCGCGTATCCCTACGGAGCGTGGAATGAGCAGGCTATTGAAGAGTTGAAGAAACGAGGAATAAAAGCGGCTTTTCAACTTTCGGAGCTACAGGATCCCCGTGACCCATTGTTTACCATACGAAGGATCATGGTATCGGACAAATGGCCAATGACGAAGCTTAACCAGGAAATTCACTCAGCCTTCAACAAAAAATTTTTAGCATACTCCAGGCCGAAGTAATTTATTAAGAAGGCAGCACTAGCTTCATTTATCTACCACTTATCTTAAAGTATTGCCGATTGTGGGTCTATTATTATTTTTACTTCGCTAACGGTATGAATGACTTTGCAAGTTTTGAATGTTCACGAATCTTTTCCTCGCTCTCGGCGATATGAATGCAATAAATTTTATCATCGGTAATAAATGACTGTACCCACGTATAAGGTCTTGCCATTTGGCTTGCAAGTTGAAGGAACATTTTGGAAATAGCCCGCAGCTCTTCGCTTGAAAGATTCGCCGCTCCCGGAAGGTTTCTTTCAACAATAAATTTTTTCACGCAAGATTTTTTTTCTGTTGTAATCTTACTTGTCTACTGGGTTTCCAAATCCCCCGGATGAGGTTGTCCGTTATGGCAAGTGGTGCAATTAATGACCAAGGTTGAGTCCCCGATCAGTGGATGCTTTAATTTGAAATAGTTTTTGTTGATGCCAATGGTCATTTGCATCATCAGCCGTGCAATCTTTTTTTCTGGCTTTGCATCGCTGGCATAGTCCAGTTTTTGAGAATCTTTTTCTTCGGCATGACAAAACCCACAGGACACCCCCAGGCCGTCTTCAAAATCATCGATCATGATCCTCGATAAATTCTTTGAGCTGATATTTTTAGGCAGCACCTTAAGATTTTTGAANATTTTTGAATTCGTGGCGCGAAGGCGGCAAGGCCGCTACCGCAACAGCAACGGAGCCTGCCAATCCCAATATGACGGCGCACATTTTTCCGTATCGCATAGACGTTTACTTTAATAAAATTTTATTACTGCGCCGGTTGTTTTTCATTCACCTCGCTCAGCGCTATGTCAGTAACCGCAAGCGTATGGTCATGTTCAACATAGTTTACGCTCGTTATGCCTAGCAATTTGCCAAGCTGATCTGCAGGTACTTTCATAGGACCCGCTGCCGGAGCTGATCCTGGCTGTGGCTGGGGAAATGCCGTTGAGGTTGCGGTGTGAAAAGTTATGTTGCCCTCGATTTTTTGCAGGGTTTGATGAATATGACCGTTCAACACGGATACCGATCCAAAACGCTTGAGGTAGGAAAGGGCCTGCTCACTGTCCCTTGTTCCCCAACCCCACTGCGGGTAAACGGACCACAACGGGATGTGAGCAAAGACAACAATCGGCGTACTCGCTGATAGTCCTTTGACATCATTTTGCAGCCAGTCGAGTTGATCGGCACCCAGTACGCCCAGGCCGCCTTCTGCTGTATTTACGACATTTACCAGCCCGATGAAATGAATGCCATTGAAATCAAAACTGTACCATCCATCGCCTTTGGTTTCCTTGCCATAGCGCTGGAGATATTGCTTGCCGTTATCATTTAACACATCGTGCTCACCCGGAACATAAAATATCTTTCCGGTTTTTGCGGATTTGAGTGCCTGATCAAGCGCGTCAAATTCGTCTGCCTGTGCCAAATGTGAAAGATCCCCGGTGTGTAACATGAAGGATGGGGTCGTTGGCATGGCATTAATTTTCGAAATGGCTGCCTGTAAAGTGCCGAGTACATCAGGGTTGGCAGCTTTATTGAATCCGATGTGACTATCGCTGATCTGTACGAAACTGAAATCGCCTTTTGGAAGACGAATTCCATCTTTTAACTTTCCTGTGGCCTTATCAACGATCTGGCTCATGCCATAAGTCTTCAGGATACCACCGCTCATCAAACAAAATAGGCCAGTCCCTGCCCAAGCCATGCATTTCAAAAACCCAGCTCTGTCAATTCCGTCATCATTGCCGTCTAATGAAATAAAATTTTCGTTTTTCATAATTATCTTTTAATAATGATTTATCATGCAAAAAAAGAAAAGACACAGGCATGGAAAGAATCTTTTACATCAACCAGGATATCTTCTTGATTAAATCACGATTCTGATTCATCAAGCTTTTGTCATGGGTGGTGTAAAAGTCGTAGCGGGAAACAAATACTGCATAATTTTGACCTCAATCTTCTTATGTCTCAAAAAAGCACCTGGCATAATATATTGTTGTGGGTGGTCCTTTACTTCTTCTGGATCACACTGTTTCAGAACAGGGCTCTCGCCTTTTCAAAAACTATGACTGTTGAATTCTGCTATCTTATATTCATTGCTGGCAATTATTACTATAATATCTATTTTACCATTCCCGCCTTTCTTTACAAGAAGAAATATTCAACGTATGCCTTACTTTTTATTGTTGGAATTACTGTGGCTTCACTTTTACGGGTTCCTTTAGCGACTTATCTGAGCATGCATTATTTTGCTCCCGGTAAAACACCGCCGGGATTTTCTGAATTATTTTTTAATTCTTTCCTCAATATTTTCATTTGGGTGATCTGCCTGGTGGCTGCCAAACTCATCATTGATCGCAGACGATTTCAGAAATACATTGATCGGATAGAAAAAGAAAAAATAAAAAACGAACTGGATTTTCTGAAGGCGCAATTTAATCCTCACTTTCTTTTTAACTCTATTAATTCTATTTACGGGAACATAGATAAAAAGAACTCTTCCGCACGCGGCATGCTGCTGACATTTTCTGAAATGCTGCGTTATCAACTGTACGAGTGCAATACAGATTTCATCAGCATTGAAAAGGAGATCAATTATGTCAGGAATTATGTTGCCTTGCAACAAACGAGAAAAGCAGATAATTTGGTGATCGATCTGCGTGTTGATGAGGATCTGAAAGGTTTTTCTGTTGCGCCTTTATTGTTCATCGCCTTTATAGAAAATGCGTTTAAATATGTGAGTCATTATGAAAATAAGCCGAACAAAGTGGATATTTCCATATCGCGAAAAAATGATCAGCTGGCCTTTAGGATCTTTAATACGAAAGAAAGAATCAATGGACAGCGACTGGACGCCGACAAAGGGATAGGCATTGCAAATGCGAAAAGGCGGCTTGAACTTTTGTATCCTGAAAAGCATGAGCTAATATTCAATTCAGATGAAAGTTCCTATGAAACCCGGCTAAACTTGCAAGTATGAAACTGAAATGTATCATTGTGGATGATGAACCTGTCGCGAGAAAATTGCTGAGGGAATATATTGATGATATTCCCTTTTTGGAAATTGCCGGGGAAGCCGACAATCCTTTGAAGGCGCAAAGTATTCTGGACAGAGAGGCCGTCGATCTTGTTTTTTTAGATATCAATATGCCGAAACTTTCTGGCATTGAATTTTTAAGGACGAGCAGTTCTTTGCCCATGGTGATTATGACGACCGCCTACGCTGAACATGCATTAGATGGTTTCACTCTTGACGTTCTTGACTATCTTGTAAAACCATTTTCGTTTGAACGGTTTTTGAAGGCTTGTACGAAAGCGAAAGATTATTATCAGCTCAAAGTGAAGGCAGAAAAAAATGCAGGTATCCAGGAAAATTATTTTTTTGTGAAGTGTAACGGACGCATTGAAAAAATACTGTACGACGAATTATTATTTATAGAGGCATCACTGAATTATGTGACTCTTCACACAATAAATGGGAAAATGATTGTTTACCTCACCATTAAGGGAATTATGGAAAGCCTTCCATCGGAACTTTTTGTCAAGGTTCACAAATCATTTATCGTGAATGTTCAACAAATCAACAGTATTGAGGGAAATCTTATTCACCTGGGAAAATCAGAAATACCGATCAGCCAGAGCAGCCAGGATGAAGTAATGAAAAGAATCCTGAAAGATAAGATGCTAAAAAGATAGTTTTCCCAGCGCCAAACTTTTTACCAACAGTTATAATGTCTTCAAGACATCATTCATATTCCTAACCGCATCTGCACTTTTATTAAAAGCCGCCTGTTCGTCCTGGTTCAATTCAAACTCAACAATTTTTTCCCAACCATTTTTACCGATCACTACGGGCACGCCCAGGCAAATATCCTTTTGCCCATATTCACCGTTGAGTGCAACACAGCAGGTAAACAATTTCTTTTCATCCCGCACGATCGCTTCAACCAGCGCTGCACCAGCGGCCCCAGGTGCATACCAGGCCGACGTGCCGAGCAACTTTGTTAATGTGGCGCCGCCCACCATCGTATCAGCTACAATTTGCTTTTGCTGATCTGCATTTAGAAATTTTGTTACCGGCACGCTATTCCAAGTCGCAAGACGAATGAGAGGGATCATCGTGGTGTCGCCATGACCACCAACAACGACGGCGTTTAGATCGGCAGGACTACAGCCGAGATGACCACTCAACTGGTATTTGAATCTTGCACTATCCAGCGCTCCGCCCATGCCGATGATGCGATTCTTGGTAAGGCCTGTTGATGTGAATGCCAGGTACGTCATCGTATCCATGGGGTTGCTCACAATAATTAGAATTGCATTTGGCGAATGCCTCAGGATATTTTCACACACATCTTTTACTATGCCCGCATTTGTACCGATCAATTCTTCGCGTGTCATCCCTGGTTTGCGGGGAATTCCCGAGGTGATAAGGACCACATCACTACCAGCCGTTTTAGAATAGTCATTGGTGCTGCCGGTTATTCTTGTATCAAATCCCAGGAGAGCAGCTGTCTGCATCATGTCCTGAGCCTTTCCTTCGGCGAGACCTTCCTTGATGTCAAGTAACACAAGTTCTGCGGCTAATTCTTTCCTGGCGATATTATCGGCACAAGTTGCACCGACCGCGCCGGCACCTACGACTGTAATTTTCATTTGCAAATATTTATGGAGTTGAAATTATTTGAGACCTGCGTAGCAGGCAGGTGCAAATGTATTGGAAAGTTTTATAAAGAAAAGGCATTGAGATTTTCGAAGCAGTAATCAGAAAAACATGCCGGCCTTAAGCTGGATAAAACTGCCGTCTTTTGATCTGCAGTAAGTGCCAGTTAGTGAAACCCTGTTGAACGGAATTAGGATCAGCCCTCCTCCATAACTGGTGTGCCATTTATTCGACTTCTCAAGTGGTTGCCATACCCTGCCGTCGTCATAAAATGCCAGCAAACCAATTTCGCCATTAAAGAAATAATTTCTTGTGTCGGTGATCCACCGCAGTTCGTTATTGTTGTAAAAAATTGTTTTTCCGGAAAATCTTTCACGGTCATAACCCCTAAGGTTTACGTAGCCACCCAACTTATTCAGATGGTAGAAATCTGCATCCCCTACAAGCGCAGCGCCACCCGCTCTTGCTGCAATGCTAAATGATTTGCCAAGGGGAACATAAAATGAAAATGAAGAGACGACATTAGTGAATGAGCGACTGGTTTCTTTCATATTCTGAACATAATCGACTGCCAATAAAAAATCCAATCCCGCGGTTGGAAACCTGTCGTTATTTGTTTTGCGCAAATGATAGGCGGCTTCGGCACCACCGAACTGCTTGTTGTCAAAAACCGATTGATCGATCCCATGATCAGTGGCTATGAAACGACCATTGGTTCTTTGCACTTTAATGTTTTGGTAAAACCCAGAGAGGTCAAAGGTTTGATGATGACCTGACGCAGACAAGCCGATGCCTCCGTAAAATCTATTCGTTACTGTCCTATAGTAATTTCTTTTCGAATGAGCTTTTACCGTTTCGTTGCCGGTTCCAAAATAGTTTTCAATACCAAGGGCATCATACCGGGACTTCAATACGAGGTCAAACGGACCCACCACGTGTCCAAATCTTCCCACATAACCAAAGTTGAGTGCTGATCTTATAAATCCATAATTCGCACTCAGCAAGTGTGTATGCATATATTTTGCCGTTCGCCATGGCTGCGGCTTGTATCTCATATTCACGCTTATTCTCGTGCCTGTCTTTGTAAACAGGCCCATTGGGTCGTCTTCAAAAACTTTATATTCCGGCGGACTAAAAAGGGGAAGAATAAAGAAATCAAACTTCTTCGTGTGAGCTGTATCAAAGAGGAATTTCTTGCCGACCGATAGTTTTGTTCGTCCTTTCGCCTCTACAGAAACCGAATCAGTACCGTCGGGATCAATGATCCTTACTTTTACACCGTGCGGTGGCCCGCTTACATTTATTATATCTTCTTTGTCCAGGCTATATAATCTTATTTCCCTCGTCTCTCTATTGTAAAAAGTTCTTTTGTAGTATGGATTCTTTTTTATTTCGTTCTCTTTGGTGATCTTATAAATGCTGATCCTGGTTTCGTTATTATCTAATCTTTTTATTTCGAAGAATTCTTTTTCATTTGAACCTCTGAGCTCAACGTGATGGGATAAAAAATTATAATAGCGCTTTGCATAATCCTGCAGGTGATTTCTTCTTGATTTTAATTTCGCAGTGAGAGTTTCTCCAGAGATAGCGAAAAGTGCCGGCGGTAGTTGGCGAATCCCATTTTCTATTACCTGGTCCGTCAACGATTCTTGTAGTTCTTTTGCGATTTGCACCCATTCTTGTTCAGTAAGTTCATTCAAAAATGGGCGATCCAACGGCCAGCCTGGTTTGTTGAATTTTTTTACGTTGTGTATCTTGAAATCGAATGATTCGAGATGTGTGGCCCCGGCAACATTCGTTCCTATCCACGGCCAGAATCCGTCGAATTTTGTATAGGCCTGGTCACGGTCGCGGGGAACTGGCCTGTAAATGGTGATTTTGTCATCCTCAAATTTTGCCCAACGCCAGTTGTCAGGGTGCCTGCCCCAATCACCGAGGAACATGTCAAACAATCGGGCTTTGGCAAACGCTTTTTGATCTACACGGTCGTCATTGTCTTCATAAATATGTTCAAAAAGTCTTTCGCTGCCGATGACGTTTTTTGAATTGCCAAAATATTCAGCGTCCTCCTGGTTTTCATCCGCTCTTTCTTCAAACAGGTACAGTTGATCCCCATATTTATTATTGTATTCACCTAACGGCCCTTGCCGGGGGACAAAAATTATTTTTGGGTTTGTATGATAAATACCCGTTGCCTTTATCATCGGGGTAATGGTGATGGCTGCAAACGGATAGCCAATGGATGCCTGGTCTTTCGCTATATGAGTGATGAAAGTCCCCTGGAATGTGTCAGAAAATGCCCGTCCAAAATCTTTATCAACGCTACGCAGCACATATTGTTTGCCCTTGCTATTTTTTAGACGCAGACCTCGGGACTGTCTGCTACCACTTTCCGCAATAACCGTCAGTCCACCTGCTGCCGTATCGATATAAAAATTATTTACCCGTACGGCGGTTGTCCATTCTTTGCGATAGTGTTTGCCCCAAAAAAGATTATGATAGCCACTTCTTCTAAATTTCGCACCGGGAATAACCACCGTCGTCCCTGTAACAAAGGGCGAGTCCGTCACAATGGTTGTTTGTGCTGTCAATGTTCCCCGGAAAAGGAACACGGAAAGAAGGAACATGACAGCCAGTTTTGCTTTCCGGAAATAAAACAAGCCATTTTCTAAAAATAGTTGGGTCATGGTGCAGATGAAAACATATTATAAAATCATGCCAACCTTGGTGTGACAACGGGAATAAGGACTTGGAAATAGCATCAGCCGGTAAAACTATGACATCTTAGGCAATTCCCTCGGAAACCAGGCGGTCCAGCCATGACTTACCTCATTTAAAAACCTTGACCAGGTCCTGGATTTTCATTGTACCCTCAAAAGTGGTGAGCAGATTCCCCTTCTTGTCATACATCGCCAAATACGGCATAAAACGGATCTGGTAAAAAGAGGGGAGTATGTACTGCACATCCTTGCCCACCGTAACGTTTTCAAATTTTTGAAGATCATACTTTTCATAGAAGGCCTTCATCGTGTCAAAAGGCATCATGGTCGACATGACGATTTGAACATCTTTCAATTCATCCATGTCTTTTATTATCTCTTCGATCTCGTGTTTACAGTGGTCGCAATCGGGATTAAATAAAATGATGAGAACAGGTTCATTTTTTTTCAGATCATTCTTCGTAAAATAGCTGGTGCTGTCAATTTTTAACAATCTGAATGGGGGTACAGTTGGAAATCGTTTATACGCTGGCAGCAAAGTAGAATCTTTTTGAGAAAAGGAAATAAGTCCTGCAAAAAGAAATAGCGGTAAAAGAAAAAGAGTTTTCATTTGGCAAAGAAAATACATTCAGTGCAAAATAAAGGGGATTTTAACAACTCCTCATCAAACTGTTGCCTGCAATTTGCCTTCTTAGAAAAAAACTATTCCATGAAAAAAATATTTACTTTTTCAGGCATTGCTTTTATACTCGCAATTGTCCTTACAAGTTGTGCTAAACAGGTTCCCTTCGACGAGGGATATTGGCTTTCTAAAGAAAGGGGACAGGTTGTCTATAGTTCCTCCACGTGTCCATACTATCTCGTTGAAACCCCGAATGGCTACAGTGTACTCCGGTCAGTAAGCCTGCGTCCATACCAGGGAGATATTCTCTACGGGGACTTTAGTTACTACGGCGTTAAAGATATTTATGACCGGACGGATGGGGCTGTTATCAGCGGGGAAGTGAAAGAATACTGGCTTACGTATTCAGGTGCACAAGATGCGCTTGATTACTACTGCTATTAAAAACAAAAAGGGCGAAACGTCGTCGCCCCTTTGCTTTCATTTTATTGTCAAATAACTTTTCCGCATCTATACTTGCGCTCAATTCTATATTGCCCGCAATCATATTTTTTGTTCTCTTGTTTCGTATTTTTAGCAGTCGATCTCTTGGTAAAACCAATAGGAATGCCAATCGAAGCATTCCATCCCGATAATTTTGAACTTAGTGAGGTAGTTGTGGTTTTGGTCGCGGACTGAGTTGTGAAGGTTGTTTCCTTGCTACCGAGACCTTTAAAATAATTAACGCTAAGGGTAAAAAGTCTTGCCCTGTTCTTTGAGAATTCAAATCCAACTCCGGTCAGCAATGCTGTTCTGAAATTTCCGGCATTATAAACGTATGACGTCTGCCCGGCTGAGGTTTTAGTGACAAGGTCAGGTTTGTTTGAAGGAACGAATCCAAATCCTGCTGAAGGTTCTACGCGAACGGCCCATGATTGATTTTGTGATTTTGCCTTTTCGGCAAAGCTTGATTTTTTCTGGCAGCAACTAGACGAATAGTGACTGCAACTTGATGAATAGTGACTGCAACTCGTTGAATAGTGGCTGCTGGTCTTTTCCGACGAAGATGTTTTCGACGCTCTCTCAGAGCTTTTCCGGTTAAACAAGATCGGCTTTGTGCTGTATTGTAAGCCGGCTCTCAACTGCAGTTGAGTCTTACCAAGCGATGCGCGGTAAGCCGTCATTCCATTTTCCGGATCGTTAAAATTGTAATTAACTGATGAACGGCTTGTGGCTAAACCCACAAAGGGACCAAATCCATTTTTGAATTTATAATCCGCTCTCACTCCGAGTTGCGGTTGCAACTGGTTTAGGGGCGCGAAATACGAAAGATTATTGTATTTGATTTTTGAAATTGGATTGTCGATGCCTGCTTGGGGGAGAATGGTTATTTGTGACTTCGCTGCCAATGTCAACGCAGCAAACGCCAGGACTAGAACTGCGTGTCTCATAACTAAAGGTTTTAGGTTTAAACCAATTTAAACCAATTTTATGGGAACAAAAATTCAACTTTATGAGCGGTTATTGGAAAGGAAGAGCTGGTAGTTACGGAGCAGTTATTCTTCACCAATGAAGGATAGACGTCGTGGCGTTAAAGAAGGACTGGTAAAGGCCAATCCTTGTGGTTTGTATTAATCGAAATACCGATTCCTGGTTTCAGGGCTGGTTGAAGTGGGCTTCCAAAACAAGAATGAATGCGTCGTTGCTTAATGCTTCGAGTTCTACAACTTCACGATTCCATAGAGCCAATGCATCCCTTCTATGCAGCAATCTTCCTTCCACTTCAAAAACTCCATCTAAAACATAAATAAAAATTCCGGTGTCATTATATTTTCTGTTATACACAGTTTCGCCCCGGCCGGAAAATTTTCCAATGGAGATCGCATAAAATGGAGAAAATGTTTTCTTCGCATCCCAAAACACAGGGATAATGTTATTGAGGTTGTCATTGACATTCCTGTAAGTTGAAAGAAATGCTTTTATTCCCTCTTGTTCATCCGCCCGCATCCATATCTGTAGAAAATTAACCAACTCTTCATCGTAAGGATTAGTTATCTCAAACTTACTTCCTTGTTCATGGAGCGTGATCAATGATTGGCCGGCAGCCACAAGATTGGAATAGCCAGTTAGATCTGTATAAGAGATCACGCCTACTACGGGAAGCAAAATGACGTAAGATCTTTCTTCTACCGACTGGCGAACCGATCTGCCGCTATCGAGCACGTCGTCATTGAGGACACATAAATCTCCCAACGGACGTTTATGCTCATTAAAATAGGTTTCAAAATTGAAAGTTCTAAGACTCCGAAACCCGGCCCTTTCATTTATTCCCCGCTCATCGGCCAGGAAAATTTTTCCCTTCGACTGTTTTATCATACCACATCCTCTTTCAATGAATAAATACTAAAAAAATCCTGCAGCCGGAAAAGATGAGTAATCATGCCGTCCTCGGTCTTCTGTCCGCTTGCAGGTGAGATCAGTATGTAGTTGTCAATTGTTGCATGCCAGGTCAGTGGTTCGCTAAAAAAAGTAATGGCTACCTGATGCACCGACTTATTTTTTGTGTCGGAATTGATTATCTCAAACTGGTAATTTTTGAAGTCTAAAAAATGCTTTCCAAGATTGTTTAGGGCGTCCGGCATTTTTCCCTTCAATTGTTCAAGGTAACCAAGCACAGAAGAACTAACCAGGAAATGAAGTTTTTCTGCTCCTTTTTCATTGATCAATAATTCGGCAAAGGTGTTGTACTTTTTTTCCTGGTTGTAAAATTGAGCTTGCATAAGAAACTCTTTGTAGCTGGCGTCAAAAACATATTTATCCCAGGTATTTTGAGACCTGGCATCAATTACCTTTCTGTAGCAGATCCTGATGATTCGTTTGTCCATTGATTACGCAGCTACGTTAACGGTTTGAGTGAGTACATAGCCGTTTGCAAGGCTACCTGAAACAATTGCCACTTCGAGTCCCGAGCTATCGTCACTGAATACATTATCGTTTGCATT
>VBAQ01000208.1:10092-11309 GCA_005883765.1 Bacteroidota bacterium | reverse complement strand
AAGCTGTTTTGATCTTCATAATTTCGACACAGCGTTTATTTTCCCATTATCTCTACACTTGTTATTAACTTCCCGCCTTTTTGTATAAACTGTTTGTTTGTTGCTTCAAAGTCTTCCTGCCTTAATGGACATGTTGCATCCTCGATGATGTAAGTTTCAAAACCCTCTCTCAAACTATCCATGGCGGTATAAAACACACAAATATCACCACATAGTCCCGCGACGTACACCTGGTCTACCTGTTTACCGCGCAGATAATCTTCAAGACAAGTTGATTTGAGATGGCCGTTGTCAAAAAATCCGCTGTAACTATCTATTTCGGGATCCGTTCCTTTTCTAAAAATTGCCTCGGCCTTATTCATATTGAGCTGATCAGAAAATTCTGCGCCATAACTTCCCTGCACGCAGTGGTCAGGCCAAAGTACCTGTTTCAGGCCGCGGAGCTCGATAAATTCAAAAGGTTTTTTGTCCTTTTGATTGGACGCAAAACTTTTATGATTGGCTGGGTGCCAGTCCTGTGTTGCTACCACAAGCTCAAAATAATTCTGAAGCTCGTTGACAACGGGAATGATCTTGTCACCATCCGGCACAGCCAACGCACCGCCGGGTAAAAAATCATTTTGAATATCGGCTAATACCAAAACTTTCATTTCTTAAACTTTTTGTGTTGATTCCTCAAATTTTCTCTTAGCTCTAATAATTTCTTGCTGGCCCCGACTTTATATCGATGAGGGTTTTCAAATCTTTTATACTCGGAGGGTAACAGTGCCAGCCTTTGCTGTGCATAGTCAGAAATATGCTTCAATGAATTCGGCGATGACACTCTTTTACCTCTCCTCATTACTTGTTGCAACAAGGGTTGCTGATCATGATCTCTAATTTCAAGTGATTTTTCCGGATCAAAGAGGTGAAACATTTTGTCTACTTTCTGCCCGTCATCCGAAAGTACTATTGCGTCCGCTCCCAAAAACATTCCGTTTTTTTCAAAAACCCGGTACACCTGCTTTTTGCCGGGCAGGCCTATTTTTTCCAAACTCTCGGAAAGTTTCAATCGAGGCTCACCAGAGGCCATTGAAAGTTTGTAAACGCCGTCCAAAGCGGCGTCGGGTCTGCCAGTCACCAGGCTCGTGCCTACACCAAATATATCAATCGGTGCTCCTTGCTCTTTCAAACTTTTTATTACGAATTCATCAAGCTGGTTGGATGCAACGATCTTA
>VBAQ01000208.1:0-10029 GCA_005883765.1 Bacteroidota bacterium | reverse complement strand
TGTCGAGCCTGACACCCTTTGCGCTGTAACCTTTTTGTTCCAATTCTTTTGCGACAATGATCGCATTTGGAATTCCGCTTTTTAAAGTATCGTAGGTGTCGACAAGAAACACGCAATCATCAGGCTTTGATCTCGCAAAGGCACGAAAGGCTTCGAGTTCGCTATCATAACTCTCAACGAACGAGTGTGCCATCGTACCAACAACAGTCAGGTCGTAAAGTTGTGCTGCATACACATTGCTTGTAGACTGAAATCCTCCGATGATAGAGGCCCTGGTTGCGAGTATAGAGCCTGTTGCGTGTGCCCTGCGCATGCCAAAATCACTCAACATACTATTTTGAGCCACCTGTTTCATGCGAGAAGCTTTCGTCGCAATCAGCGATTCAAAATTGAGGATATTCAGCAGGAGCGTTTCGACAAGTTGTGCTTCAATGATAGTTCCTTCCACGCGAACTACTGGAGAATTTGCGAAGACGATCTCTCCCTCCGGACAAGAGTAAACATCACAGGTGAATTCGAAATTTTTGAGGTAGTCGATAAATGATTCATGAAATTCTAATTGTTTGAGAAAGTAAATGTCGTCGTCAGTAAAATGCAGGTCCTCCAAGATGTTCAAAACATCATTTAAACCCGCAAAGATCACATAACCACCTTTGTTGGGTATTGTGCGAAAGAAATAATCGAAGCACGCAGTGTCATCTTTTCGTCCTTCCAGGAAGTAGGCTTCCCCCATTGTCAACTCGTAGAGATCAGTATAATTCCCACTTATGGAGAAGGACAACATTTTTTAAAAACTTATTTGTTTTTTTCTTCACTTTTATTCCAATGGTCGTACTGGCCTTGGAATAGTTGTTGCGAAAATTTTTCTCACTACAAATCTCACTAAAAAGTTTTTTTCTGGACAAGGTTACTTTACTGGTCAGGCTCCAGGCCAAAAAATCATTGAGGATTTTTTTCCCGCAGGGGCGACGGCGTTTTTTGTGTTATGCGATTGATATTTTCAATTCCCTTTAATATCGCATCCGGGTTAAAAGAAATGCTATCAATTCCCTGCTCAACTAAAAAAGACGCGAAGTCAGGAAAGTCGCTAGGTGCCTGGCCGCATAAACCTATTTTGATGTCATTATTTTTTGCTGTTTTGATTATCGTAGCGATCATTTCTTTCACTGCTTTGTTTTGCTCGTTAAAAAGATCGGCAACGATTGCGGAATCCCTGTCAATACCTAATATTAATTGGGTCAGGTCATTTGAGCCGATTGAGAATCCATCGAAACGTTTTGCGAACTCATCCGCAAGCAACACATTAGAAGGAAGCTCGGCCATCATGTAAATCTTCAGCGTTTGATCTTTCACGCGACTCAATCCATTTTCTTCTATGACCGCAATTATTTTATCAGCTTCATCAACAGTCCTGCAAAACGGGATCATCATTTTTACATTCTCAAATCCCATTTCATATCTTACCATTTTTATTGCCTCACACTCAAGACGAAAACCTTCCTTATATTGCTCATGATAATATCTTAACGCTCCCCGAAAACCAAGCATTGGATTTTGTTCCTCCGGTTCAAATTCGGTACCGCCGACAAGGTTTGCATACTCATTTGTTTTGAAGTCACTCATTCGCACCAACACATCCTTGGGGTAGAAAGCTGCAGCAATAGTCGCAATGCCTTCGGCTAACTTTTCGATAAAGAACTTTTTCTTATCAGGATATTGATGAGTGAGTAACTCAATTTTTCGCTTTGCTTTTTTGTCCTTCAACTCATCAAATTTTACAAGGGCCATAGGGTGCACCTGTACCAGATGTGTAATAATAAATTCGATCCGCATTAAACCGACCCCTTTGTTTGGATAAAATGAGAGCTTGAACCCGAGGTCAGGTTCACCTAATATCATCATGATTTCAGGGGCCTTTGGAATTTTTATATCTGTCAGATCGTGGTCGATCTGTTCAAAATCAATTTTGCCTTTGTATACAGCACCTGTTTTGCCTTCCGCACATGAAACCGTTATTTCCTGGCCGTCTTTTATTTTTTCAGTGGCATCGCCACAACCCACTATGGCCGGCACACCCAATTCTCTGGCAACAATCGCTGCATGACTTGTTCTACCACCTTTGTTGGTTATGATTCCTCCTGATTTTTTTAAAACAGGATCCCAATCAGGACTGGTCATGTCCGTTACCACCACTTCTCCTTCACGCAATTTGTCTGCATTTTTTGGTGATGTTAGGACCTTTGCCGTACCTACAGCAACCTTAGATCCGATAGCCTCTCCTTTTGCAATAGGTTCTCCTCTTGCTTTCAGTCGATATTCTGTCACTGTGTGTGATTCTTTTTGCGAATGAATGGTTTCGGGTCTTGCCTGAACGATAAAAAGCTCATTTGTGAGGCCGTCTTTTGCCCATTCGATATCCATGGGTTTTTTATAATGCTGTTCAATTGTATAGGCCCAGTTTGCGAGAGTAATAATTTCCTTATCACTTAAGACAAATTGTTGCCTTTTTTCTTTGATTGTTGTTGTATTGCGTGTAGCTGATGAGCCTTTGATTTTTGAAGAATAGATCATTGTTTTAGTTTTATCACCAAGCTTTTTTTGAATGATCGCCTTTTTATTTCGCAAGAGTGTTGGTTTGAAAACATAAAACTCATCAGGATTTACTGCACCCTGGACAATATTTTCCCCAAGTCCCCATACGCCGGATATATGTATCACATTCCGAAAACCGGATTCTGGTTCCAATGTGAATGCCACACCCGCACAACCCTTGTCTGCTCTCACCATTTTTTGCACGCCAACAGATAGAGCCACTTTAAGATGTTCAAAATGGTTGTCCTCACGATACTTGATAGCCCTGTCAGTATACAAGGAGGCAAAGCAACGTTGCACAGCAGTTAGTACCGCGGTTTCACCTTTTATATTGAGGTAACTTTCGTGTTGTCCTGCAAAGCTTGCGTTTGGCAGATCTTCAGCGGTAGCACTGCTTCTTACAGCAACTTCCACTTCATGATCTCCGTATAATTCTTTATAGGCGTCAATAATTGCCTTTTTCAGGTCGTCCGGCATTTTTGCCGCAATCAATATTTGTCTTGCTTTAGCGCCAATTTGTTTAAGGTTGGAAAAATTTGTTTTGTCGAGTTGGTTCATCAGATCCTTAAGGGGCTCATTTAATTTATTGATGTCCAAAAAGCTTCTAAAAGCAAAGGCTGTAGTAGCAAAGCCGTCAGGTATTCTTATTCCTTTTGATGATAGTTTCATAAACATTTCACCCAGGGAGGAATTTTTACCACCTACCAGTGCTACATCTGCGATGCTTATTTCGTTAAATCTTTTTACAAGTTTTTCCATGGCATTGTCCCTTTCAGAAATCTTGGCGCCTCTCAAACTTCCTCCTACAAGAAATTATTTTTTTGGATGAGTATTTAATCTAATGCCTAAAAAATGTACCATAAAAGTCTATTACAGTTTAATTCAGGAAATAAATCATTATCGCTGTGTTTTTTAAATGCAGATCTAGGAAGTAGAGAAAATTTTGATCTGAGTTGTTAGAAACTGTACAATAAATTCATGAGATGATCTCGACAATTTGTGAAAAAAAAGCCTGCACCATGTGAATATTTTTGCATTGCTAAAAAGGGCACTGGCACAATTTTTTAGCTACCATCTTTGTTCTCTCCTTTGGGGTGATTTCCGTAAAAGGGAACCTGAGATCATACTCATAGCTACCTGATCTGGACAATGCCAGCGAAGGGAAAGAAGAGAACCGCAGAAGCTTCGGATAAAACCGGGGCTTCTCCTTTTATTGCTGCCTTTTTGCAAATTGTCACGCTAAGATTCCGCGCTCTCCGAAAATTCCTCCTGATCCATAAAGATCTTAGGGTGAGTGGCTAGAAATGGCAGCAGAAGAGAAATTAAAAGACCCGTTATTAATATAATGCCCAGCAAGAGTCCCTCTATTGCCTTTCCCAGTTGGCTTATATCCAAAATAATTCCGACGAGCATAAGTACTAAGAACAATATGGTAAACAATAACCTTCCGTTTTTAATGTTTTCTACCATTTCAAAGAAAATAATTCCAACAATCAGGAATAGGAGAGGGAAAGCAAAGAAAATAAGCAGAGGTTCAATTACTTTATAACTCGTAAGATCGGCAGCCTTTCTATAGAAAAAATTATAGCCGGCATTGAGAAAGGCTGCAATCAATCCGCAAACCAACCCTGCCAGCAAGGACCTTGACAGACTGGTATTTTTTGTGGCTGCTAAGTGCATATAAAAATATTTTATTAGAAACCCCCACAAAACTTATGCCCTTACAGGCCGTCAATAAAATGGAATGTCATTAAGTAGAGAATGATACAAACAATAGATTTTTTGCAAGAGTTAATTGCCTCTCACTTCTAGAAACTTTGCACCGTTATAAAGCTCAGGGATGAAAAAACTTTTTTCCTTTATGCCCGGTCTTGGAAAGGAAATTGCTTTTGGGCTATTATGGCAAGATATTTCACAAGGGAGGCAATTCTAAATGAAAAAGAAGTCATCGGGGACATCAGGGAGCATTCCCATCTATTGTCCAATAAAGCTGATCTCACTCCTCTCTTTAAAAAAATTGGTGATGCAAGAATTGTAATGCTGGGTGAAGCATCGCACGGTACTCACGAATTCTATACCTGGCGAAGTTATATTAGCCGTCGGCTTATCCAGGAAAAAAATTTCAATTTCATTGCTGTTGAAGGAGATTGGCCTGATTGCTACAGGATCAATCGCTATATTAAAAACTATAAGGACGCCGGCACAGACAGCAAAGAAGTTTTATCACAATTCAGGCGATGGCCAACGTGGATGTGGGCGAATTGGGAAATCCTGGAATTGACGAACTGGTTGAAACAATACAATTCATCAATACCTCTTAATAAAAAAATAGGTTTTTACGGTTTAGATGTTTACAGTTTGTGGGAATCAATGGAGGTGATCATGCAATACCTGACTAAGGTAGATAAAAAGGCTTTGGAAACGGCAAAGAAAGCGTTTGAATGTTTTGAACCTTACCAAAAAGATGAAGGCCGCTCCTATGCGAAGGCTTCGCAATTTGTACCGGAGATCTGTGAAGACGAGGTGCTTACTCTTTTGAAAGAAATTCAACAACGATTACCCCGGTATGATGGAGATTTTGAAAATGTTTTTAGCACGGAGCAAAATGCATTGATCGCTGTAAATGCCGAAAAATATTACCGCGCAATGGTAGATGCCGGGCCTCACTCATGGAATATTCGCGACGGCCATATGGCAGATACATTGGAAAGGCTTTTAAACTTTCATGGATCTGGTTCAAAAGTAATTGTTTGGGAGCACAATACTCATGTCGGCGATGCAAGAGCGACTGACATGGTGGATGATGGAATGTACAACATTGGTGAATTAGCCAGGTTGAAACATAATGACAAAGGTGTTTTTCTTGTGGGGTTCGGCACTTACTCGGGATCGGTAATTGCGGGCCGAAGCTGGGGCGCACCCATGAAGCGACTAAATGTTCCACCTGCAAAAAAAGGTAGTTGGGAAAACTTGCTGCACGAGGCGGGAAAAGAAAACAAGTTGTTGATGATGGATGATTTTATGACGGATTCATTTATGGAGAGCCACATCGGTCATCGCGCAATTGGAGTAGTTTATAATCCCGAATATGAACGCTTGGGAAATTATGTTCCTAGCATTCTACCGATGAGATATGACGCATTTATTTTTTTAAATGAAACAAAGGCCTTGCATCCGCTGCACATCGTGCCCGATGGACATTTGGTTCCTGAAACATATCCATTCGGAATTTAGCTTGTCACGCGATTCTGATGATGAAGAAACAACGGTAGGAAATTATCAGGCGTTATCGACATTTTCAGGAATGCCTAAGTATAATTTGCATCTTTAACAGGCCTCTTTATGTTTTATCTTTAATCCATGTCTGTCATTCGTATCGCCGCTGCTTCTGATGCCGCAGCCATTTTAAATATTTATGCGCCCTACATTGAAAACACTTCTTACACTTTCGAAACAGAGGTTCCCACGACTGAATCGTTTCAGCAACGGATCAAGGATTATGTGCAAACTTATCCATGGTTAGTTTGTGAGATAGACGGGAGGATTGCCGGATATGCCTATGCATCAAAACACCGGGAAAGACTTGCGTATCAATGCAGCGTTGAAATTTCAGTGGATGTTCACGATGATTTTCATTCACAGGGCCGGAGTGGGAACAGCATTGTACTCTGCCCTGATTGAAATTTTGAAATGGCAACAGTTCCGGAACGTGTACGCCGTGATCAATTTGCCAAACGACAGTAGTGTTGCCTTTCATGAAAGCATGGGATTTGATCATTTTGCTACCTACAAAAATGTAGGATACAAATTGGGTAAATGGAAGAATGTCGGATGGTGGGAACTGCAGTTGAATGAATATTTTTACGAACCACCGGAACCGACGAAATTTTCCCAAATGCCAAAAGAAATAGTGGAAGAGATTTTCCGAACGGCAGAGAAGTTTTTAAGCGTATGAAGTTATTCCGGGAAAATTTATAACAATGGCCGGAATTAGTTGTTCGTTAATTCAAAAAATCTTGCCTCGAGGCGTTTCTTTTTCAAAATAAGATGATTGAGTGCAATTCCATTCTTAAAGCAAAAACTATTTATTTCGTCAAGTCTCGCCTCACCCCTGGGGAATCTTAGATGGATCGTGTTCGATGTACCGTCCATCACAACATCGTCATTTATCTGCCTGAGAACATTTGCCAGCGACGCCAGGTCAGGAGCACTTAGTTCTACTACATCCTCGTCCATCAACACTTCCTCTACGTCCCCGGTTGTCAAAAGAGTACCTGTCTTAAGAATAGCCACGTGGGTGCAAACTTTTTCCACTTCATCAAGAAGATGACTGGCAAGAATGATTGTGTGGCCGCTTTTTCTTAGCTCAAGGATGAGTTGTCTTATTTCGGCTATACCCACCGGATCAAGTCCGTTGGTAGGTTCATCCAACACCAATACTTGCGGGTCACCGAGCAAAGAACTGGCAATAGCAAGGCGTTGTTTCATTCCCAGGCTAAAAGTGCTGAAGCGACTTTTACGTCGTTCAAATAATCTCACTTTTTTTAAGACAGCGTCAATATCCGCCGCTGTTCCCCGGCCACTAATGGATTGTGTGACTCTCAAATTATTAATAGCAGATAAATAATGATAGAAGTTTGGTGTTTCAAGTAAAGAGCCGATTTTTTTTCTTTGATCAGGAGAACCAGGACGACCAAACCACAAAAAGTTCCCCTTGTTCGCCTTGAGCACATCAAGGATGATACTCAGCAAAGTTGTTTTGCCGCTGCCATTCGGTCCTAAAATTCCGAATACGCTCCCTTCCGGCACTTCAAATGAAACATCTTTCAATGCCTGTATTGGTCCGTAAGATTTTGTAATACCGTTTAACGAGAGGACTGTGCTCATGAAAGTAATTTAAAGTTAAGATAGTAGTTCTGTTGCGCTCGCAAGAAAAATAATTCTGACATTTGAACCCTATGGCTACTGTGCTTATCACCGGCGGTACTGGATTGATCGGTACGGCTTTGTCAAAAGAATTGCATGCTAAAGGTTACGAGGTGATCATTCTCAGCCGTTCCCCGGAAAAATATCCTTCCAGGAATTCGGGAGTGAGCTATGCAAAATGGGACCTCGAGAAAATGACGATTGCCGCAGAGGCTATCTTTAAAGCCGATTATATCGTTCACCTTGCAGGAGCTGGAATTGCTGACAAGCGGTGGACATTGAAAAGAAAGAGAGAAATTGTTGAAAGCCGAACACAAAGCAGTGCTCTGCTTGTAAAAGCCCTGACAGAAAATGTCAATCACGTTAAAGCAGTCATTTGCGCATCAGCAGTTGGGTGGTACGGCGCTTCAGCGGCTTCAGAAAACGAAACGGAAAATGGTCACTCGTTTATTGAGTCAGATCCTGCGGCCGACGATTTTCTCGGAACAACCTGTCAGCAGTGGGAAGTGAGTATTGATCCTGTTTTATCGCTGGGGAAACGAATAGTGAAATTTCGCACAGGAATTGTCTTAAGCAACCAGGGCGGAGCGCTGAAAGAATTTAAGAAACCATTGCGCTTTGGCTTCGCCACCATCCTGGGAAATGGTAAGCAGATAATGAGTTGGATCCATATAGACGATATTGTACGTTTATACATTTATGCAATAGAAAATGAAAGGCTCCACGGAGTTTATAATGCGGTCGCTCCACATCCTGTTACCAACAAGAAATTTATGCTGCAGTTGGCAAGAAGCCTGAGAGGGAAATTTTTCGTCCCTTTCTATGTTCCCTCATTTATTTTAGAAGCAGTGTTCGGCGAACTAAGCATCGAGGTTTTGAAAAATGCGCCGGTGAGTTGCAAGAAAATAAAAAAGGAAGGGTATCAATTTACCTACCCTTCCATTACAGCGGCTCTGCATCAGCTGAATAATAGAAACCTCTCCCCTTTCCCCTCTCCGCAGGCAGAGAGGGGTGATGAGCGTAGCTAGTCGGAGAGGAGCTGATTTTTTTTGCGATTAAAAAAATTCGGTCTGGAAATGGGATGGAAACATCATTAGGTTCTGATCAACGAGAATATGACAGCGAGGGAGATAAATCTTTCAGGTATACCATTGTTTGATGGGAGAAGAAAACAAGGTATAGCTCCTGCTATCCGAAGATGGGCGGTCTGATAAATTTTTCTGGTGGGATGTCAGCATGATCCCAATGATAAACGTTGGTAAACTCCCCGATCACGGCCTTGTCATTTTCAAAAATGAGCTGATTAAGTTTCAAATGATCAATGTCTTCTTGTTTCACCGTTCTGTACATCGGATGCATGGTGCCACCTGTAACCCCCGCAGGTTTTGATGGATCGTATTGAAATGGGGGATCCACAAGAGTTCCTCTTGGGTACATAATGCCGGGCGCACCCGTGGTTCTTATGTCAAGATATTTAGGATGATCAAGTCCTAAGGTGTGTCCATACTCATGCGCCGCGGTAGTCGAACCTTTATATAAATTTTCCAGTTTAAAATATCCACTGTTGCAACCCAGGCCATCGACGAAGGAAATGTTGCCATGAGCAAATTCTTCGATGCGAAAATAGTTATTCTGTGGATCGAGGTTCTGATAGATATCTAGAGGTTGAATATTTGGTTGAAAACTGGCGGTTATCCTGAAAATAATTTGAGATATAGACCCTTTGAATTTTAAATTGGCCTGCGGTTCATTCCACATCGTTTCAATTTCGTCGCGGATCTGCTTTGTGATTTCAGGAGTGGCCGCATTGCCATAAGTAATAATGTGCGAAGAAATGATGAGCCGATGATTATAATTTTCGACACTACCCATAATTGAAGTTAGGGGCTAATTTTAAAAATGGTTAGTCAATATACTGCTTCGACAACTGTTACGTTGATACAACAACCACGAGACTTTAACAAAAGAAATTAATATTTAATTCCATCATAATAGCAACCTATAAAACATTAACAACGTTATTACAAAAACGAAACCTTCTTCATTCATGTCGATCAGTTAAAACGCTATTTTTACGCCCCGCAAATCAAAAACTATGAAACAAGTATGGTGCTTGCTGATGGCAAGTTGTGTCCTGGTAATTTCCTGTCGCAAAAAAGATAATCCGGCTTCACCCGGAAATACCACGGCTACGAAAGAAGATCTTTTGCGAGATTCAGTTTACCTCTATACAAAAGAAGTTTACTTGTGGCAGGATGTAATACCCGCCTATAACCAATTTAACCCGCGGCAGTACAAGGGAGCCACCGAGTTGGAATCAGCTCAAAAGGTCATGGATGCCATTCGCAAACTTCAGGCTCTTGACAGATTTAGTTTTGTGACAACGCAGGAAGAGTCTGATGGCTTGCAATCGGGAGAGGATAAAGACTACGGCTTCTTTATTAAAGCCGCGTCGATCGATAAAGTGGAACCGCTTGACTCCATTTTCTGGTTTGTTACCTATGCCTACAA
>VBAQ01000399.1 GCA_005883765.1 Bacteroidota bacterium | reverse complement strand
CATGAAAGACAAGAAGAAGTGATAAGGAATTCAAATCTTGATTGGACGGCGGTGAGACCTGTGGTTCTAACGAATTCAAAAATCCAAAAGGAAGTTGTCGTAACTGAGAATAATGAGCCCAAACCTCATTTATACATAAGCCGCAGAAACCTTGCGGCTTTTATGCTTTATGTGCTGGAAAAAAATTTATATCTCTGCCAGTCTCCGGTAGTTTCGGAGAAATAATTTTTTTGATTTTTCCCAACAATGCAATTCGTGGAATTATTCCGTCTGCATCCGATATTCTCTTCCATCATTCTCAAACTCCACACTCATTGGAAAAATTCCTGCGGGTTTGTCGGTTGGATACCAATTTCGGTGTTCGGGCACAACAATAAACAATCCCTCATCATCACCGATGGCTCTGAATTGGGACAGGGGCGGTTGCTTGCTAAAGTAATTGAGAGAATATGAGTCCTGAAGCTCTAAGCTTCTTTTTTCAAATTCCTCTTGCTTGGAAACTAAACCTACTTCACTGATAGAAAGAAATTGTTTTGAGGAAAAGGCCTCAGTTTGATTATTATTTAGATCAAAGCGGGCAATCAATTCAAGAATATTTCCTGCGGGATCATAAAAATAAACCGACTTAGCGTGCCAGTTCGCAAAATCGGCAATGTCGCTTTTATATTCAGCTATCCGTAGCAACTTTAGTTTGTTGCTTAGCCAGGTTCTTGCTTCTTCGATTTTGTTCGCAGGAATATTAATGGCAATGTGGTAGAATGGCTTCGCCTGTTTTGTTTCAGAAAAAACCAGGTCAGTGTTTATCGTTATTTCTTTTTCATCGAAAGGTTGTACAGGCAACTCCAACACGGAAGAATAGAACTCCCGGAGAGTTTTTAAAAAAGCAGTTTGTAAAACAAGTTTTTTAACCTGCATTTGTCGATCGCGTTTTCAATAATTGCCTGATCGCTGCGAGGTGACTGTACAGCACAATGACCACAATAAAAACCGGAAGCCACGTAAATGGAAAATACAGCACAGCAGTGTTAGGCTGGTCAAAAGCAAACTGCTGAAACGGAAATGGCAAGGACAAAACTGCATTGATGATTATATTCAGCAGCAAGGCGAGACAAATAAAATTCCAGGCCAACAGTAGCGTCCGATTTCTAACCCGGGAATTCCCATCACCACCAGTGAAACAAGTAAAGTATATGATTGGGGCCGTAATGCCTGAGATGATGTCGAAGTTTCTCCCTGCAAAGGTCATTAAGCCGGGAATTAGTTTATGTGTGGCGAGCAAGTACAATATTACTTCTACCGGTATCCGCACGATATGCACTAATGTTAATTTTCTAAGATCGAGGCTATCGCTAAACGATCTTCCTTTTTTTGTGACCATCAACAGAATAATGAGCAAAAGGGCAGGAACCATAACCAGCGCCAACCTTGGCGGAACGGCCGAAGTATTTTGAAACACGCCTTTCAAAGCAAGAAACCCTGTCAGCGCTAACCACAGAAGCAACACGAGGGAAGTGGCGGCCCTATTTTTTACTGACAAAATAAAAAGGTAAAAGGTTAAAGCGACAGTCAACAAAAAAATAATGACGATATAGTTGGGGAGGTCGGTAAGCATAAATATTCTTTTGATGACTCTTTCAGCCTTCAGGAATGGCCGGTTCGTTCCTTAAGTTAAGATTTTCTTGCCAGGTAAAATTTCACCGGGAACAACTGATTTTCCTGCCAGCAATCCGAGACACTTGTGGCGTGGCTTCCTGGTGGCAGTGTGAAGGCGTTTGCTGTAATGAGATGCATTACGAGAGACTTTTTTCAAAAATTATGCATTATCCGGGGTTGAACTGCTTGACCCGTGTCACTACCACAATTGTTTGCCCTGGTAATAATCAAGAACTTTCGTTCTTAGTACGTAGTCATATTTCGCGGTGATCAAGCTAAGATTCGCTCTGTCCAGGTTATTTTTTGCTGTTAAATAATCGATGGATGTGCCCACTCCATTATTGAAACGGATCTCAGCAGCACGGAAAGATTCATCATAGGCGCTCACCTGGTCTAATAAAACTTTGTATCGATCTGAAGCGGACACCATATTAATATAAGCCTGGTCAATTTGCTGACCCA
>VBAQ01000209.1 GCA_005883765.1 Bacteroidota bacterium | reverse complement strand
TAGCTTATGCCGCCTGTCGGGATCCGTTGTACGGGGAACACAACCGACATTTTTTATTTTTTGGAACAATACGGTCAGCGGAGATTAAAAAAACCATGTTCTGACTTGAATGGCAGGTTTGTTCTTTTTTATTTATGGGAATGATTTGTCTAACCCCCAATCACGAAGTGTTGGTGAGTTAAAGGTTTTTAATGATGCAGGAGGTAAGATTTTATTCCTGGCCTTCACCCATTCGTCAAAATCGCCGGGATACATCTTCTTCAATTTTGTTGCATTCAGATCATTTATTTTACCCCAATGAAATGTGTAAGGAATATTTCTTGCCTCCAGTTCATTCCAAATCACTTCATAGAAATTCCTCGTGATCGTTGATTCTACTCCGTCCAGCTCAAGAATGCACGAAGGATTAAATTTTGTAAATGCGAATGTTGCTTTCGATCCTTTTACATACCGGTAAGAAAATATACCTGTAAATGGTCCATGTGCATCATTCAATTCTATCAGCATATCGTTTACTTCGTTCACACGATCTACGGGAATGCCCATGGCGGTACTCAGCACCCTGCCGCGTATATTATTATTTCTAAAAATTTCGCCTAAAGTTCCCAACTCACCTGAATAAAGGGAATAAGATTTTTTTACCAGCTCACTGACCATCATATGCGTTACAACGGGAAGAAGATCGGTGGCTTTTCCTAAAAACGCCGGCACATCGTCACCGGGACCAGCTTTATCGAAATCGTCAACCGGCGGAGTGTACAAATTTGTATAAGGACGTTTATACATAATCGTCGTGTATGCGCCACCCTGCAAATCGTATTGGTTGATGACGACCTGGAAATGGAAAGGACGTTCATTGCCATGGGGTGGAAAATTTGCATTGGAAAAGTCAAGCGTCTCCATGATGTGCTTTAAAGAATCATTTATTGGTATTTTTTGACGATAACATTCCAGCAGGTAGATCGGTTCTGTCTCGATCATTGCTCCATGAATAAAACCAAAGCTGCCAAAGCTTACCACAGCAGCATTGAACAGATCATCATCCTGCACTAATTCTGTTTTCAATCTATCCGTGAATGATTTGGTCACAACCGGATAGGATGCTTTCTCTAACCAGATATGTTTATCGGGACTAACGATAATATGCAGTCCAACAATAAAATCCTGCGACGATCCAACATCAATGGCTGATCCATGGGAACCGGTTGAAAAAAGACCAATGATCGTTTGTCCATTGCTGGCGCCGGAAGTTTTTAATGATCTGTTGTTATTTTTCAGCCAGGTGTTTAGTTCCTGCACGGAGTTGCCGCATTGCGCAAATAAAAGCTGGTCATGGTTTCCCTGGTATTGAGGTGAAATGCTCTGAGGGTTCCGGATATTGAACAGCATATTCAGTTGCTTCGTATTCACTATCCATCCATCGGTAGCCGCCACTTTGCTGAATGACCATCCGCCGCCAAGAGCTCTTATGGTTTTATTTTCCGCGATAGCCCTGCCGATGAATGATTGTATGGCAACCGTCGTAGCATTATAATGATGGAATTCCCGGTATCACCATTTGCTATGTCAAACAAATTGTCTATCGGCTGGGTAAATGTATCATGGCGGTTTGTCCATGTCTTATTATTAGTAGGAGTTAGCTGGGGTTGGGCTGGCATAAATTATTATTTGAGAATGGTGTGATGATCATAAGCTGTCAACCCGCTGGCAAGGCTTATGACATTTCCATTTTACTTCAATAGGTGATACGATACCTAATGTAACGACGGATAATACTACATGCCCGAATTTCTTTGTATAGACTACCTCATCAATGGCATTACTATTATTACAATTAGGAACATGAAGATCCTGTGGTTTATTAACCAATCCCCAGGCATAGGACCACATCATTTTTTTTTGATATTCAGTAGAAGGATCATTGTTCGTATTGATCACCCGGTAGTGGTAACAGCCAAGTATGGATGAAACCAGTAAGACGATGAGCAGCTTTTTACCTGTTCGGATAAAAAAAGCAGATAAATTGTTCATAAGTTTTATTTGACTGGTTAGAAGTAAGCCTTCTAATTTACCAAAGTGCCATCAGTTATTCAATACCATTTTGCGGTAACACAATAGTTCCTGGAGGCAGCTCATCCGAAGTCATAACTTGTCCCGCCTTATGCGGGAGACTTCGGAAAGCATTCGACGATTTTTTATTTTTCTGGAACACGAAGAGCAGCACGGGTAATCTGAAGTCGCGGGCTTCCATGATGCGTTTCTCGCGATGACGATACTTCGACATGCTTCACCCATGCTTCGACAGGCTCAGGATGACACTGATCCTAACTCTGGACTCCAGACTCTGAACTCCAGACTCTGAACTCACAACTCACCATTCACAACTCACAATTCGCGACTCACTTCTTCTGCCACACTCTTACGTAATCGATCTCCATTTTTTGAGGCCAGATAGTGTCATCGACGCCCTGCTGGCCTCCCCAGTTACCGCCAACTGCAATGTTGAGGATCAGGAACATTTTGTTATCAAAAGGCCACGCATCGTAGCCCGTATGTTCATTTACAAATGTCAAATACTGACTACTGTCAACCGATATTTTCATCAGGCTATTATCCCACTCCACAGTATAGACATGGAAGCTATCTGAGCAATTTGGGATGGTTATGGTAGCTGTTTTTTGCGTGCCACTGACCCAATTATATTTCTTGCAATGGATAGAGCCGTGAATGACTCCCTGGTCAAAACCCACATGCTCCATAATATCTATTTCCCCGTCGTCGGGCCATTTCAAAGGAGTAGTGGAACCCAACATCCAAATCGCCGGCCACGTGCCGCGGCCTCTTGGCAACCTGGCTCTTACTTCAACTTTTCCATATTGCCAGTCACCTTTATTTTTTGTAAGCAATCTTGCAGAGGTATAGTTCATTCCTTGCCACGATTCTTTTCTTGCTTCAATTACCAGGTTCCCATTCTCCACTCTTGCATTCTCCACTCTTTTTTGAGTGTAGAACTCAAGCTCGTTATTGCCCCAGCCATTGCCACCTACATCATAGTTCCATTTCGTGGAATCAGGGAGACCAGTATAATCAAATTCATCACTCCAGACCTGTTGCCATTGAGTCGTTGGTGGCGGACTCGGAGGAGGGTTTGGAGTGGTCACTGGATTCGACGAAGATGAGTGGGTGCAACAAATAACAGCACAGCAAATAAACAAAAGCAACGACCGCATATGATCAATTTAAATGAAAGTTAATCAATCCTCTTTGTGTCTGCGAAACGCCATTCGAAATTTATTTTTGAATTTAATATAACCCGTTTATTTTTGCTGCTCAATGAAACAAAGAATACACATCCATCACCATCATACTTGCCTTTAAGGTAAGCCGGTGATGTTTTGTGTTCGCGTAAAACAATATTTAAGGGCTTACCAATAGGTGAGCTTTTTTTATTGTCTGAACCGGGATTTAGGGAGATTAAATGATTTTGTGGAAATTCAGAATAATAAGACAACTATGATTTATGTCTGAGTTAGAGTTCAAAGAAATTACAGAGAAAATAATCGGTGCAGCAATGAGAGTTCACGCGGCTCTTGGAAATGGATTCCAGGAAGTAATTTATCAACGCGGATTAGGAATTGAATTACAGGACTCAGGACTAAAGTTTGCAAGAGAGTTAAGTATGCCGATTTTTTACAAAGGGAGATGCATCGGAGAGAGAAGAGTCGATTTTTTTGTTGAAGAAAAAAATTATGGTTGAAATAAAGGCCGTTATCAGACTTGAAAATGTTCACCTGGCACAAGCTAAAAATTACCTTGAAGCTTATAATATGGAAGTCGGATTATTGATAAATTTTGGTGCGATAAGTCTTGAATTTAAAAGAATAGAAAATCAAAAATACAGGCCTTCCAATTTTCCTGTTAATTCATAAATCCTCCCAAATCATGGTTCAGAAACTTAAAATCGCTATTCAAAAATCAGGTCGATTATACGATGACTCCATTTCTTTATTGAAAGAATGTGGAATCGATCTGCGCAATGTAAAAGACAGGTTGAAAACTGAAAGTGACAATTTTCCGCTTGAGGTTTTCTTTTTGCGCGATGATGACATTCCGCAATATGTGGAAGATGGCGTCGCAGACATTGGCGTTGTAGGTGAAAATGTGCTCTATGAAAAATGCAAAGAAGTGGAAGTATTGGAGAAACTTGGATTTGGGAAATGCCGTTTATCACTTGCGATTAATAAGAATGATGAATACGGGGCTAACTATCTGCAGGGGAAAAGAATTGCGACAAGTTATCCTGTGCTGCTTCAAAAATATCTTGAAGAGAATAAGATCAACGCCGAGATACATGAGATCAGTGGCTCTGTGGAAATTGCTCCCGGGATAGGTTTGGCAGAAGTGATCTGCGACCTGGTAAGCAGTGGTTCTACTTTATTTATGAATGGATTGAAGGAGGTTGAAACAATTTTAGATTCCCAGGCAGTATTAATAAAAAATAAAGAATTAAAAACTGAGCAGTTACAGTTTGTCGACAAATTATTGTTCCGCATCCGTTCAGTAAAAAAAGCAACAAGAAATAAATACATTCTTCTAAATGCGCCGAATGAGCAACTGCAAAAGATTTTTGATTTACTGCCGGGAATGAAAAGTCCCACAGTACTGCCACTGGCTGAAGAAGGCTGGAGCAGCGTTCATAGCGTGTTGAGTGAAGATGAATTTTGGGAGAAAATAGAACAACTTAAGGCCGCAGGTGCACAGGGGATTTTGGTGGTGCCTATAGAGAAGATGATCATCTGACACGAATTAGACGAATTACACGAATAAATCAAATTTGATGATGCGAATAATCAAATATCCGGATAGAAAGGATTGGAGTGAAATTTTGAAAAGGCCTTCACTTGATTCCTCATCCATGGAAGAGGTGGTAGGGCAAATTTTGAGCGAAGTGAAACAAAACGGCGATGAAGCAGTAAGAAAGTTCACGTCGCAATTTGATAAAGTCGATCTAAGTGATCTGCGCGTTAGTGAGAGAGAAATTGACGAGGCAGAAAATATTTTAGGTGATGATCTCAAGCAAGCAATTGTTACAGCCAAAAACAATATTGAAAAATTTCATGCGGCGCAGTTAACAAGGAAGGAATTTGTTGAAACCATGCCAGGCGTGCGGTGCTGGCGGAAAATGGTTGCCATTGAGAAAGTGGGTTTGTATATTCCCGGTGGAACTGCGCCATTGTTCTCGACGATCTTAATGCTTGGTGTTCCCGCGAAACTTGCCGGATGCAAGCAAATCATTTTGGCGTCGCCCCCAGTTCTCTCTGCTGGTGGCAAGGCGACAGTGCATCCCGCAATTTTATTTACGGCAAAACAGGTCGGGGTCAAAAAGATTTTTATGGTAGGAGGGGCTCAAGCTATTGCTGCTATGAGCTATGGAACGTCGTCAATTCCCAGGGTAAACAAAATATTTGGACCGGGCAATCAATATGTCACGTGTGCCAAGCAATTAGTGCAGAAAGAAGGAGTGGCGATCGATCTTCCTGCCGGACCAAGTGAATTGGCTGTTTATGCCGACGAAACTGCTGACATTGGTTTTTTGGCTGCTGATCTGTTAAGCCAGGCTGAACATGGGATCGACTCGCAGGTTTTGCTGGTCACTACCCAGCCGCTGTTGGTTGATGGGGTTGCATCCGAATTGGACAAACAAATTGTACTCTTACCAAGAAAAAATGTTGCGATAAAAGCATTGGAGAATAGCCGCATCATTTTGGTGAAGAACGAGACCGAGGCCATTGACATTTTAAATGAGTATGCGCCCGAACACCTGATTCTCGCCTGCGCCAATGCAGATGATCTTGCTGACAAAATCATAAATGCGGGTTCAGTGTTCCTGGGAAATTATTCACCCGAGAGTGTGGGAGATTATGCAAGTGGCACTAACCATACATTACCGACGAATGGTTATGCAAAAGCATATAGTGGAGTGAGCATTGACAGCTTTGTAAAAAAGATCACCTTTCAGAAATTAACCAAAGAAGGGCTTAAAAATATCGGCAAGACCGTCGAAGTAATGGCCGAGGCGGAAGGACTGATCGCTCACAAGAATGCCGTTAAGATCAGAACGAATAATTAATAATTAAAATGAACAATGGCTTTTAGCCTCGATCTCCTAATTAGGGAAAATGTAAAAAAACTCACTCCTTATTCATCAGCCCGCGATGATTTCAAGGGAGAGGCGAAAATATTTCTTGATGCCAATGAAAATAGTCTTGGCTCTCCATTAGCCAAATGGTACAACCGTTACCCGGATCCCCATCAATTAAAAGTGAAACAAAAGCTGAGTGGGATAAAACGGGTGCCCATCGAAAATATTTTTTTGGGCAATGGCAGTGATGAGTGCATTGACATTTTGCAAAGGACTTTTTGCGAACCTGGTGTCGATAACCTCATTATTTGTCCGCCTACTTATGGCATGTATGAGGTTTGTGCCAACATTAATAATGTACAGGTAAAAAAAGTGAATCTTACTTCGGACTTTCAATTAGACCTTAAAGCAATTGAGCAAGCTATTAATGAGCACACCAAGATGATCTTCCTTTGTTCGCCAAATAATCCGACAGCAAACTCATTGTATCATCAGGATATCGAGGCTATCCTTAATAATTATTTTGGATTGGTCGTGATCGACGAGGCCTACATCAATTTTTCCAGGCAAAAATCTTTTGCGGTGCAGTTAAATGAGTATCCGAATCTTGTTGTAATGCAGACCTTGTCAAAAGCATGGGGGTTAGCTGCATTAAGAGTTGGAATTACGTTAGCCTCTCAAGAGATCGTGGGCGTCATGAACAAGATCAAGCCGCCATACAATATAAACCAGGCGTCACAGGAGCTGGCATTGCAGGCACTTGATGAGGTAGAGCAGGTCAATGACATGATCAAAGAGATCGTAAAAGAAAGGGAGGTTTTAGCAGAGGCTTTAGTAAATTTATCGTTCGTAAAAAAAGTTTATCCTACTGATGCTAATTTTTTACTAGTGAGGATGGATGACCCTGTGGGTGTTTACAAAAACCTATTGAACCGGGGGATTGTCGTCAGGGACAGGAGCAAGGTTGAATTATGTGAAGGTTGTTTGCGCATTACCGTTGGAACACCCGAAGAGAACAAAACCCTATTATACGCACTGGCCGCCATTGGTTAAATTCATTACCATTTCAAACAAAGATTTATGAAAAAGATTTTTTCTTACGGCTTCGCTCTTTCGTTATTGCTGACGATCGCAATTGCCTGCACCAACGATACACCAAAAACTTCAAACACAAATAAGGATACGGCTGCTGTGGTCGAATCGAAAAAAGACAGCACAGTCGATGAGTCAGAAAAACCACCGGTTTCCGGCGATGTGCAATTAAAATTGCCTGGAGGCTTTACGTCGACTGAAGTTACTGCGGGCATCGGACCAGCCCGTCATCTTGTTGTCAATAGCAACGGGGATATTTATGTAAAAATGGCCGACGCCCACGGTAACAAAGGGATCATGGTGTTGAGAGACAAAAATGGTGATGGTATCGCAGACGAGACAAGCACTTTCGGGAAATATGGCGGCACCGGCATT
>VBAQ01000174.1:491-8664 GCA_005883765.1 Bacteroidota bacterium | reverse complement strand
TAAAAGTTGTCCTTCTTAAAAAGTTAATATTATTCTTCATCCCCAATGACGGAGCGATGAGAATTCATGAGCATAACAAGAGGAAAGAAGTAGTTTTGCGAAAAAAATACTTCAAATGAAATTCATTTCACTTGAGCCATTTGTTCCGTCCGGAAGCAACTTTGAGGGATCAAAGCAGTTATTCCAGGAGCTTGGTTTTAGCATTAACTGGGATGCGGGCGATTATATCGGATTTCAACGAGACGATTGCAAGTTCATTTTGCAGAAATTTAATAACAAAGAGTTTGCTGAGAATTTCATGATCAGTATTCGGATCAGTGACGCCGACGAATTCTGGAAAGAAGTAAATGAGAAACAATTACCACAAAAATTCGGTATTCGTTTGGGTAACCCCAGTGATCAACCCTATGGCAGGGAAGTAAACATCATTGATATTGCCGGGGTATGTTGGCATTTCGTGCAAGGGTGATTATCCTTTGGTTTACAGCCAGCCGGATCGTTTAAACAAATAATAAAGAAGAAAGCAGATGCAAATTGTAAATAATATCACAGCATAAAAACCAAACTGCCACTCAACTTCAGGTATAAAGTGGAAATTCATACCATAAAAACCCGTTACCATTGTTGGTACAGCGATAATAGCCGCCCAACCAGCAAATTTTTTCGATACATCATTTTGTGAAATAGAGATCAACGAAAAGTTTGCCTCCAGCGCTGTGTTTAATAATTCCCTGGTGTTTTCCACCATTTCGTTAATTCGCACGACATGATCATACACGTCACGGAAATAAGGCCTTGTTTCTTCAGAAATACATTTGATCTCAAATCTCGTCAACCGGTTACAAACATCAATGAGAGGTGACACTGCCCGCTTTACTTCCAATAAATCTCGTTTTAGTTGATAGATCTGCTCAGTCGTTTCGCGGCTTGGCTTTTCTTTAAAGATTTTATCTTCGATTGCTTCCAGTTCCATTTCCAATTCATTCACAACAGGGAAATATTGATCAACGATAAAATCCATTACAGCATACAAGGCAAAGCCCTGGCCCTTGCTCAGGAGGTGAGGTGAGTGTTCACACATGGTTCGAACATTCGCATACGAAACCGACGATCTATGTCGGACAGTTACTATATAATTATCACCTACAAAAAAATGTGTTTCTCCAAACTCAATATGCTGCTGATTCATTTGTGCCGTGCGAAGGACAGCGAAAAGTGAATCCCCATACATCTCGATCTTTGGGCGCTGGTGAGCGCTATGGGCATCTTCAATAGCCAGGTCATGCAGGCCAAATTCTTGTTGTACTCTGGCGAGCGTTTCTTCGGAGGGTTCGTGAAGGGCGATCCATACAAATTGATTCGGCTCTTTTAAGATCTCATGAACACGATTCAGTTCAACATCAGCCACACGGCGGCCCTTTGCGTATGCAGCACAGTTTATGATCTGTTTAGCGGGCAGCTTTTCGTTAGAGACGACATCCATAAACTTTAATTAGTTCTAAAAGTTACTAATTAAAATACGTTTTTTTAATTTTTTCAGTGTTTGAAGGGATATTATCTTTCTCCAAAAATCATTTATTTTCGAAAAATGCAAAACAAGGAAGCCTATAATCAATGGTCGGCAACTTATGACGAAGTAACAAATAAGACAAGAGACAAAGAAGCTATAGCGTTCAGGGCCATTTTATCAAAGCATAAATTTTCAGATGTTATTGAGCTGGGTTGTGGCACGGGAAAAAACACAGAGTGGCTTTGTGAGAGATCGAAGCATGTGCTTGCCGTAGATTTTTCAGAAGAAATGGTGAATGCAGCAAAAAAGAAGATCTCCTCAACTAACGTCGATTTTGTAATTGCCGACATTACAACTCCCTGGTCGTTTATAAACAGAAAGGTCGACCTGGTCACTTGTAGTCTCATCCTGGAGCACATTGAAAATATCGATCTTATTTTTCAAGAGGTGAGCCAGCATTTAGAAAAAAGTGGGATCTTCTATATTGGAGAATTGCATCCTTTTAAACAGTACATGGGCAGCAAAGCCAGGTTTGAAAGAGATTCCGAACTGTTTGTGCTGGAGTGCTACACTCATCATGTTTCGGAATACATGAATGTAGCAATGAGTAATCATTTTTCCTGCCTGACTATCGCAGAATGGTTCGATGACGAGGATAGATCAACTCCCAGGATAATCAGCTTTGTTTTTCAAAAAAATTAATTGGCCAAAGCGTTCCTCAGGGCCTGGACTTCGCCTGGATCAATTGAATTATTCATATAACTCTCTTCAGAATTTGTAAAAGCCGGGTGAAAAAATTCCATTTTGCCTTTGCTCCTGTTCCGCAAGGATGAATGAAACTCCGTGCATCCGGTTTTTTCAGCCAGCATTTTTATATTTTCTTTTCTAATGCCGCTGCCCGGCATAATAATGATCCGATGATCTGCACTTTTATTTAGGTCAGAAATTAATTTAACCCCATCAACAGCCGAGGGTTGCTGACCGGAGGTGAGGACTCTTTCACAGCCGAGCTTTACCAGTTGTTCGAGAGCTTCAAAAGGATCTCGGCAGCGATCAAATGCCCGGTGAAACGTTACGCCCATGGGATACGCAATATCAACCAAAGCTCCCGTTCTCTTGATATCAATGCCTCCACCTGCATTAAGCAACCCGACAACAATTCCATCGCACCCCAATTGCTTGCAAAGTTTTACATCATGAAGAATGATTTCAAACTCATCATTTGAGTACAAAAAATCACCACCTCTTGGACGGACGATTGGGTATATCAATACATCAAAGCTTTCACGGCACTGGTAAATTGTTCCGTAAGAAGGAGTGGTTCCTCCCTCGCCAAGATTAGCGCACAGTTCTATTCTATCAGCGCCTCCTGCAACAGCCGAGCTCGTTGTTTCAAAATCTGATGTTGCTATTTCAATGATGTAAGGCATATCAAATGTGAATCGTGAATTGGAAATTGGCAATTGTAAATGTGTACAGTTGTAAATTGGCAATAGATGCAGTAGTTAGGCTATTCACAATTCACCATTCACAACCTCACACACCAAACCAACTTTTTACCGGGATCAATTTCTCATCATTGTTGCTGCGCAACGCGTAATTAAATCCTTTCCGAATAGCAAAAGAACCAACTTGTCCTTTTTTATTCAGAGCCAAAAAGGCAACCTGGATATCTTTCGCCTTTTCTTTTTTGATCTTAATGATCCTTTCGATCGCTTTCCTGCATGCCTCCTGGGGAGATAAACCCTGGCGCATTAGTTCCACAACAGTATGCGAACCACTGATACGGATCACTTCTTCTCCCTGCCCGGTAGCGGTGCAGGCCCCGACTTCATTGTCAACAAAGAGTCCTGCTCCAATAATGGGCGAGTCACCTACCCTGCCGCGCATTTTAAAACCCATTCCGCTTGTCGTGCAACTTCCGCTCAGGTTTCCATTTACGTCCATGGCTAACATTCCTATTGTATCATGATTGTATTCGCTGCTTTCATCCACGGAGACAAATGGTCCATGATTTCTGGAGTTCTCGATATTGATCACCGGTTTGTACTCCGATGTTTTTAACCACTCTTGATAATTTTCTTGCGCCTTAGCAGATAATTTTTGCTCTTCCAGGGGAAAACCTTCCGCGATGGCAAACTGCTGAGCGCCGCTCCCAACCAGCATCACGTGTGGGGTCTTTTCCATCACTCTTCGTGCAACAGAAATGGGGTGTTTGATGCGTTCAAGAAAAGCAACGCTTCCACAATTAGAGAACTCATCCATGATAGAGGCATCCAATGTGACAAAACCGTCGCGATCAGGGTTTGCACCGAGACCCACGCAGCAACTTTGAGAGGCTTCAGTCACCTTCACTCCTTCCTCAACCGCGTCCAGGGCTCTGCCTCCGCTGCTCAATATTTTCCATGCGGCTTTGTTGGCGTCAAGACCCGCATCCCAGGTTGAAATAACTATAGGATCGCTCTTTGTGGGTAGCGGACCAGGTTCAATCCAGGACGCAATACTTTTTTTATTCAATAGCACTCCGATACTGCCCAATAATGATGTCTGTAAAAATTTTCTTCTTCCTGACATGTGAACGGGGTTTTTATAATAAATTATTTTTCATTTTGCTTTGATACAATATAATCATACAAATTTTGCTGCGCTAATTTTCTCACCCTATTTTGAAACCACGCCGTGCCTCCCAGCAACCATCCTGTAAATCCAAATGCCTGCCTGCACCAGGTACTTAATTTAAATTGGTCCGAATGTTCGATGATCCTTCCGTTACGAAAACGCATATGAGCCTTGATTCTATTGGTCACTCTGCGTTTTGTTCTTGTGAATGTATATGTTGCGGTCCAGCTACAAGTGCCATACTCTTCGTCAGCCTGTACATTGCTGAATTCTATTGACAGATCAGTTGCTCGTTTACATAACATTTCCCACATTAGCCTTACCTCGTCATCAACCAGGTCTTCGAATACCGGGTCATAGAAAATCACTTTATCATCATAACAATCCTGCATGGTTTCATAATCCCGTTTCTGAAAAGCGGAATAGAATCTTGTTATCACCTGTTCATTCATATTCATACGGTCAAATCTAAGCATAAGGTCGTAACCTGCGAACTGCGCCTCCCTGACAAAATATGGTCGTTTCTGCAACTCTTTCGGCTTTTTTCTTGTTGTATTACTGACAAACTGCCGAATTATAAACGGAGCACCATTTTTGATGTTTAAACATCTAATTAATTTAACTAATAAAAATGAGAATAGAAATCATATCAGGAAGCCCAAGACCAAACAGTGTTACACACAGAGTGTCACTGCACTTACAACATCAGTTACAAGAAAACACTGACCATGAAGTGGGAATTATTAATCTTAAAGATTGGAATTTACCTCCACTGAGATCGATCTTTGTTTCTGTAGAGCAAACACCGGACGAGTTCAAGCCCCTGGCCGAAAGGATCTTTGCAGCCGATGCATTTATCCTGGTATCACCTGAATACAACGGCAGCTACTCCCCTGCTATGAAAAATTTGCTTGACCATTTTCCAAAACAGTATCACAAAACTTTTGGAATCGTGACAGCATCTCCCGGACCATTGGGAGGAATTCGTGCCTCGCAGCAATTACAATTATTGATAAATGCATTGTTTGGTATTGCTTCACCTTACCTGCTTATCGTAGGAGGAGTCGACAAACGATTTGACCCCGATGGAAATTTGCTTGATCAAAGTTTCCAAAATAACGTCCATAATTTTATTACAGAATATTTGTGGCTAGCGGAAAGTTTGGTGAAGCCCCCTGTCCCCCTAAAGGGGGAACTTAGATCGACCTTAACCTAGTAAGGATTCTGGTACTCCTGAAAACAATTCAACAATTATTAACTTCAAAAAGTCCCTTTAGGGATTTAGGGTATGAAATCGTTATTACACAAAGCAAACACAAGAGGACACGCCAATCACGGTTGGTTGGACAGTTATCACACATTTAGTTTTGCCGGCTACTACGACCCGCAAAGGATCCATTTTGGTGCATTACGGGTTTTGAATGATGACACAGTTTCAGGTGGAATGGGCTTTGGCGCACATCCGCATGATAACATGGAGATCATTTCCATTCCAACCTCAGGCGATCTTGAACACAAGGATAATATGGGCAACATACAGGTGATAAAGCAAGGGGATGTGCAGGTAATGAGTGCTGGAACGGGAATCCAGCATGCGGAAAAAAATAAGAATGCGGATAAGCCTGTAAAATTTTTCCAGATCTGGGTCTTTCCAAACGAAAAGAATGTGAAGCCGCGGTACGATCAAAAAAGTTTTACTGATTCTGACAAACACAATAAGTTGTTGACAGTTATTTCGCCACTCGGTACTGAGGATGGCGGTGTACAAGTTCACCAGGATGCCTGGTTCAGCCTGGGGAAGCTCGATAAAGATCTTGTTACAAGTTACAAGCTGAATAATAAGAAGAATGGTGTGTATGCATTCGTCATCGAGGGAGATGTAACGATTAATGGTGAGAAATTAAATCGTCGCGATGGCCTTGGTATTACAGACACGGACAGTTTTGAAATAAAAGCTGATAATGATGCGGAATTACTTTTAATGGAGGTACCTGTTTAAACTAGTGGAGACTTTATGAATAAAAAAACAGTTGAAGCAATTATCGCCCCTCCCCCTCCACATATGGTGGGTGATGGATTTAGGGTGCATAATTTTTTCCCGAATAGCCGATTGATTGACAAAAAAAGAATGAGCCCTTTCTTTTTATTGGATTATAATTCTAAAGTTGAATTTACTCCCAGTAAAATTCCACGAGGCGTTGGTGTGCATCCGCACCGTGGTTTTGAAACAGTGACCATTGCCTATCATGGTAGTGTTGCTCATCACGACAGCGCCGGCAACAGCGGTGTGATCGGGGAAGGTGATGTACAGTGGATGACGGCGGCAGCAGGGCTCTTGCATAAGGAATATCATGAAAGGGAATTTAGCAGGAAGGGTGGTTTGTTTCAAATGGTGCAGTTGTGGGTTAACCTCCCGGCGAAATACAAAATGACGCCTCCCAAATACCAGGAGATAAGTCATGACACAATGGGCAAATATGACCTTCCAAATGGAAAAGGAGTGGTAGAAGTGATAGCGGGCGAATACAAGAATCCCGATGGATCGGGACAAGCAGTGAAGGGTCCGGCTTCTACATTTACCCCGATGTATGTGTATAACGCCAGGCTGAAAAAAGATGCCGACCTGGAAATAAATTTCCCGGAAAATTTCAATACAGGCATTTTGGTAGTAGAAGGCAGCGCGACAGTCAACGACAGGAAGGTATCAACGGACCATTTTGTTTTATTCAAAAATGATGGCGAGTCCATCCAGATCAAAACAGGTGAAGATGCCGTACTCCTTGTTCTGTCCGGCGAACCCATTGATGAGCCCATTGCCCAATATGGTCCATTTTTAATGAATACGTGGCAAGAGCTTGAGCAGGCCATTGACGATGTGAATGCTGGCAAATTTGGAGTTCTCGAAGACTGATCAAAACAAGTCACGAGTTATGAGTCATGAGTTACGAGTCCCATAACCCTCGGCATTGTTTCTGGGTGCTCATAATGACGCTTAACTAATCTAAACCTCTTCCGATTTTTGCTTTCTACTTTTTACCTTCCCCTTTTTGTGGCTGATATGTGATAAATTCGATTCGAAAAATCAGTTGCATGAGAAAATCACTCTTTTCGCTTTTTCTTTTTTCCTTTTCCGTCATAAGTTTTGCACAGTCGAACCCCATAGCTATCGGGTCGCAGGACAGTGCCTGGATACGCGATAATTACACAAAGAAGGAAGTGTACATTACTATGCGTGATGGAATAAGATTGTTCACGGCTATTTATTCGCCAAAGGATGTCACAGAAAAGCATCCAATACTTATGACAAGAACTCCTTACTCCTGTGCTCCTTACGGTGAACAAAACTTTACCGCGAATTTATAGACAAGACACTGGAGATATTATGCAAGAGAAAACTATGTCATAGTTATACAGGACGTCCGTGGCCGATGGATGAGTGAGGGCGAGTTTATGGATATCCGCCCGTTCAATCCTAACAAAAAAGTCCTGCCCGCTGGACAGACAGGAAATACAGATATTGATGAAGCAAGCGATACCTACGACACGATAGACTGGTTGGTAAAAAATATTTCAAATAACAATGGCAATGTCGGCGTATTTGGAATTTCATATCCTGGGTTCTATTCCACCATGGCTGCGCTAAGTGGTCACCCGGCTCTAAAGGCAGTAAGTCCGCAGGCCCCGGTTACAGATTGGTTCAAGGGAGATGACTTCCATCACAACGGCGTTTTTTTTATTATGGATGGACTTTCATTTTACGCTGGTGGATTCGGTTACCCGCGACCACGTCCGACCACCGTGGGTCCAAAGTCCTCACTACGATTGCCGGAGAATGATAATTACCAAACTTATTTGCAGGTGGGTGCACTAAAAAATTTCATGAGATTGACGGGCGATAGCATAAAGTTTTGGAAAGATCTTTACGCGCATCCCAATCGCGATGCCTGGTGGGAAGCAAGAAATCCGAGAAATTTTGTCTCCGACATTAAACCTGCTATGCTTGTCGTCGGCGGTTTGTTTGACGCCGAAGATTGTTTTGGCGCT
>VBAQ01000174.1:0-463 GCA_005883765.1 Bacteroidota bacterium | reverse complement strand
TGGAATTTGTATAAAGCTATTGAAAACAAAAACCCGCCGGCTCATTTTAATAAGTTAGTGATGGGTCCCTGGTATCATGGGCAATGGTCAAGTAGTGATGGAACACACCTGGGCAATGTGCAGTTTGGATCGAATACTTCGTTTTGGTATCAGAATAATATTGAGATCCCGTTCTTCAATTTTTTTTTAAAAGGTAAAGGCGACATTTCGTCAATTACCGAGGCCACAATTTTTTTTAGCGGAGCTAATGAGTGGAAGCATCTTTCGCAATGGCCGCCTGCCGAAAAAGAAGACAAGTCGATTTATTTGCAGGCAGATGGAAAATTATCCTGGAATAAGCTGTCTCCCCTCTCCACACCGAGGCCGTTCTCAGAATACATAAGTGATCCTTCCCATCCTGTTCCTTACGCTGAACATATACATTTTGAAAGGACAAGAGAATATATGGACGATGATCAGCGAT
>VBAQ01000173.1 GCA_005883765.1 Bacteroidota bacterium | reverse complement strand
TATTAAATTGAAATGACTTTTTGCAAAAAAAATTACCTCATAACCTGCCAATCTAGTCGCATCCTGCTTGCTGCCTGTAGGGAGGATTCAGAACTTAAACTTCTTCAAATATTGAGCGTCAGCTTTTGCACTGTCCATTTCAGTCGAGTGGTCATAGCGTTCCTGCTCTACAATATAATACTGCATGCCATTCGCCTTCGCAGTCTTGATGATCTTTGGAAAATTAATACTTCCCTCGCCTAGGATACAGGACGCATCTTTCTCAGTAGCGTTTTTTATCCTGTCTTTGATGTGGCATAAACGAAAACGGTTTTTGTATTTCTTCAACCATGCTTCCGGGTCTTGTTTAGCTGTTACCACCCAATAGATATCCATTTCAAAATCCACAAGAGCGGGATCGGTATTTTGCAAATAAATATTCAACGCAGGCTGACCATCGACAACATTGAAATCATGATCATGGTTGTGATATCCAAATCTTATTCCTGCTTTCTTACAGACTTCGCCATTTTTATTAAATTCTTCCGCTACCTTTTTATAGTCATCAACAGTTTTTTGAACAGGAACATAAGCATTCAGCAAATATCTCATTCCTATTGCCGCAGCCTCGTCTGCCTTCTTTTCAAAGTCTTTGGCGGTATTACAATGACTGGAAATGATCGTCATCCCCAGGTCATCCATATATTTTTTGAATTCCGTGTTGGTCATCCCCCAGAACATCCCTTTACTGCCTTCGAAACTTTCAATTTGCTTGTAGCCGTCAGCAGAGAGTTGTTTCAGTACACCTCGCGGGTCTTTTGCCAGCGCAGTTTTCACCGTCCATAACTGAATGCCGAATGCTTTTAGTTTATCAGCGCCATCTTCCGCGGGAATGAGTTTACCTGCTATGGGTGCTAATGCAAGACCAGCGGCAAGATTGCTGCTCATTTTTATGAATTCTCTGCGTTTATAGTTCATGGTAAAAAATTTTATCCGCCAAGACCTGCGTACGATTTTTCTCCTTTTTTATAATCAATGCAACCTTCGTAATGGCCGGGCACAGGATTGTAACGCAATGCTTTCATCATGCCTTCCCGGGATGTGAAATAACCCCAAAGGGTAAGCTGCTTCATCAAGCTGAAGTAATGGTTAGGCGTCTTGTCTTTTGGATTTTGCGAATTCATTGATTCCGCTCTTTTCTTTTGATGCTCCTTCGCTTCTTTATCCAATTCTACAAGGAAATCATGCCTCTGCTGGGGGCTTCCCTTCATAAATGAAGTACCATATTTTTTATCAAAGGCATCATTCAATTGCTTCATGCCGTCATGAAAAGTTTTCTGGTCATTTTCATCGTAACAATCGTTTACGATCACGGTCATGAACTGACCCACTTTCGCATCCTTTGCTCCCGGTGTGTTGGTGGCAGGTAGAATAGTTTCTGCAATTTCATCGAGGTAAGGAACATCACTCTCGCTGAAGGCCAAACCGGTTTTTGTTTCCGGGTTTTTGCAGCCGGTAAGGAAAGCTTCTGCCCCCACTACAGCACCGCCCGTCAATACGGCGATCATTTTTAAAAGTTCTCTTCTGTCCATATCTTTATTTTTTGTTTGTTTCACGCCAGGGTGCCAAAAAGCGCAATGGCGCAAGGTGATTTTTATAAAAAATATTTCCTCATAATCAAAGCAATCCGGTAAATCATGGTTCTAAAGGTTGTTCTTTTTCAATTCTTCCACTGCATAGTTTGCCGCTCTCGCAGTGATGGCCATAAAAGTCAAAGATGGATTTTGCGTACTCGTCGAAGCCATACACGCCCCATCTGTCACAAACACATTTGAACAATGGTGCAATTGATTCCATTTATTCAATAGCGATGTTTTAGGATCCTTACCCATTCTCACGCCACCCATTTCATGAATATCAAGCCCGGGGGCTTGTTTGCTGTCATGGGTAGCAATGTTCTTACATCCGGCTTTCTCGAGCATTTCGGATCCCTGCTCAAAAAAATCCTTCAACACTTTTTCGTCATTGTCGTCATAGCCAACAGAAGTGATGAGCTGAGGAATTCCCCATTCATCCTTTTGATCTTTACTTAGTCGCACATGATTCGTTTCTTTCGGGATCGTTTCGCCCTGCATCATCATCCACACACCCCAGCCACCCGGCTCAGCAAGCGCATCTTTATAACGGCCTCCAATTTGTTCCTGGGAATCACCATTCCACCTTGATGCACTGAAATGAATCATATACCCTCGAAGAAAATCCATTTCGTGTTGCCGAACATTGCGAAAGTTTGGAATCGTAGCTCCCGTTGGTTTCTGCCCATAATAATATTTGTCAAGATAGCCATCCACGCTTGCAGTAACTGTTCCCCTGTAATTATGGAAGGCTACATATTTTCCCAGCAAGCCGTTGTCATTTCCAAGTCCATTTGGAAAACGATTTGACGTAGAATTCAAGAGAATCAAATTTGAATTCAGGCAGGCAGCATTTACAAAAATTATTCGCGCAAAGTAGTCAGTTGTCTTTTTCGAAAGGGCGTCAATCACTCTAACGCCGACAGCCTTCCCTTTTTTGTCATCATATATTATAGAATGAACAACAGAGTGAGGACGAAGTGTAAGATTACCCGATTTTTCTGCCCAGGGCAAAGTGGAAGATACCGAAGTAAAGTATCCTCCATAGGGACAGCCTCTTTCACACACGATTCTTGCCTGGCATTTGCCGCGCCCTTGCTGCAAATGAATTGCTTTTGGTTCAGTCAAGTGAGCGCATCGTCCGATAATTACATGGCGGTCTTGATAACTATCGTTGATCTTTTTCTGCATGTCCTTTTCTACACAATTTAATTCCCAAGGGGGAAGAAACTCACCGTCGGGCAATGTTTCCAGGCCATCTTTATTTCCACTGATCCCCGCAAACCATTCAACGTGCGAATACCATGGTGCTATATCTTCATATCGAATTGGCCAATCGGCGATGCCATCTCTTACGGCCCCGTCAAAATCAAACCTGCTCCACCGTTGTGTCGCTCTCGCCCATAGTAATGATTTGCCACCGACCTGGTAACCACGTATCCAATCAAACGGTTTTTCCTGGATGTAAGGATGCTCTTTATCCTTTACAAAAAAATGTTGGCTTGATTCTCCGTACGCATAACACCTGGAGACAATCGGGTTTTCTTTTTCCACTGCAATTGGCATTCTGCCCCGGTGTGGAAAATCCCATGGGTTCATGTTCGTCGTTGGATAGTCTTTGATGTGTTTTACATCTCTTCCGCGTTCGAGCACCAGTGTCTTTAATCCATGATCGCATAATTCTTTTGCGGCCCAGCCACCAGTCATGCCCGAGCCAATGACAATCGCATCAAAACTATTTTGATCTACTCCTTTACTATTGATGTTTACGATGGTCGAGTCGTTCGGCATTAGGCCTCCCTCAACCCCTCCGGAGGAGGGGCTTTAACAAGAATAATATTTTTATTAGGTCTCATTTTTTGCACTCCGCTTTTTGGAAATGGACCAAAGGCTACAGATTCATTTTCTTCAATTCACTCACCGCGTGATCCGCAGCTCGCGCTGTTAATGCCATGTATGTGAGCGACGGATTTTGGCAAGCGGCGGAGGTCATGCAGGCACCATCAGTTGCAAAGACATTCATACAATCCCAAACCTGGTTCCATTTATTAAGCACCGAAGTTTTTTTATCATTGCCCATGCGTGCTGTTCCCATTTCATGAATGCCGCGACCCGGCGTACCGTCACCTTCCCGGGCTTGTACATTTTTTACACCACCAGCTTCCAGCATTTCGGCAGCATCACTCACCATGTCCTTACGCATCTTGAGTTCATTGTCCTTCAACTCGCAATCGATGGCCAATACGTTCAAGCCCCATTTGTCCTTTTTTGTTTTGTCAAGAGTTACTTTGTTTTCATGATAAGGTAAAATTTCGCCGAAGCCGCCCATACCAACGCTCCAGTGCCCGGGTTCTGACAGTGCATCTTTATAATCAGCACCTATGTTCAGTTCGGCTACTTCACGACTCCAGCCTTGCCTGCTGGCTGCACCCTGGTAACCAAAGCCACGTATATACTCTCTTTTATCGCCAAATAAATTGCGATAGCGTGGAATATAGAAACCGTTCGGTCGAAAGCCAAAATAATACTTGTCTTCATAGCCATCCACCTCTCCTCCAGCGCCAACTCCCAAATGATGATCCATTAAATTATGTCCTAGCTCGCCACTGCTGCTTCCTAAACCGTCGGGCCATATATCCGTAGCGGAGTTCATCAGCACCCAGGCCGAATTCAGTGTAGAGGCACAGAGGAAAACTATTTTCGAATTAAAAGTGTAAGTTTTATTCGTTTCTGCATCAAGCACCTCAACACCGGTCGACTTCTTCTTGTCTTTGTCGTAAAGGATCCTTGTGACGATCGAATAAGGACGAAGTGTAAGATTTCCCGTTTTCTTCGCCGCGGGCAAAGTAGACGATTGAGTGCTGAAATATCCGCCAAATGGGCATCCATTTGAACACATATTCCTGAAGTTGCACTGGCGGCTTTCATCTGGTTTTGCCGTCGTAAGATTTGCGCTGCGACCAATGATCAATCTCCTGTGCTCATATTTTTCTTTTAGTCTGGCTGCGACATCTTTTTCGACACAATTCAGATCCATTGGTGGCAAAAATTTTCCATCCGGCAATTGCGGCAAGCCTTCCATTGATCCACTAATGCCTGCAAACGTTTCCACATGATCGTACCAGGGAGCAACATCTTTATATCGAATGGGCCAATCAATGGCAATTGCATCTTTGGCATTCGCTTCGAAATCGAAATCGCTCCAGCGATAGCTCTGCCTTCCCCACATAATCGAACGTCCGCCGACATGATAGCCGCGGAACCAATCGAATCTTTTTATTTCGGTGTACGGGCAATCTTTGTCACTTGCCCAATAATGAAGATTCCTTTCATTCAGCGGATAGTCTCTTTTCAAGACCGGATAATCTTTTATCATTTGCTGTGTGCGGCTGCCACGATGAGGATATTCCCAGGCCGGTTTATTGGCCTCAGCATAATCCTTCACGTGTTCAAGAGGTTGACCCCTTTCCAACATCAGTACTTTCAATCCTTTCTCGCATAATTCTTTGGCCGCCCAACCTCCACTGATACCTGAGCCGATTACAATCGCATCATAATTTTCTGGCATAATGAGAGTTTATCGTGTTTGTTTTCGTTTTTTGTTGCTGTTGCTTGTCGTCGGTTGCTGGTTTTTTGTAACCAGCTTTAGTAATTCTATCCAGCTTTCGTTGTGTCACTCACTTGTACGTTCTGTTCGCTGGCGAGCTTTTCCTCACCCCGATTCTCCCGCCTTCGACGGGATCATCACCCCTCTCCACGAGTGGAGAGGGGAAGGGAAGAGGAAACTCTGCAAATCATCAAATCATTTTTATCATTTCCACTTTGACCACAGTGCTACATTCACCACTCTTCCTCACCCCGATTCTCCCGCCTTCGACAGGATCATCACCCCTCTCTACGAGTGGAGAGGGGAAGAGGAAACTTTGCAAATCATCAAATCATTTTTATCATTTCCACTTTGACCACAGTGCTACATTCACCACTCTTCCTCACCCCGTTTCTCCCGCCTTCGACGGGATCATCACCCCTCTCCACGAGTGGAGAGGGGAAGGGGAAGAGGAAACTTTGCACATCATGCTGCTACACATCGCAAATCTTCACCGCTTTTTTTAACTGGGCAATTTTTTCATCATTGCTATTACCCAACGGTATAAATTCCTGCGCTACGTAATCCGTAAATCCAGTCGCTAAAATTGCTTTCATGATAGCCGGATAATATAGTTCCTGTGATTCATCAATAATGTTTCTTCCCGGCACTCCGCCTGTGTGGTAGTGGCCGAGATAATCCTTGTTGTCTTTTATCGTTCGGATCACATCGCCTTCATCGATCTGCATGTGATAAATGTCGTACAGTAGTTTGAAATTTGGTGAGCCAACTCTTTTTACCAGTTCCACGCCCCACGGCGTTTTGTCACACATGTAATCTTTGTGATTGACTTTACTATTCAGCAGTTCCATTTGCACCATCACATTACTTTTTTCAGCCACACCAATGAATTGTTTTATGCCTTCAACACAATTCTTTAAACCTGTATCATCGTCCATGCCGTTGCGATTACCGCTAAAACAAATG
>VBAQ01000172.1 GCA_005883765.1 Bacteroidota bacterium | reverse complement strand
TATTTCATAGCGCACGATGGTCATCATCGGGGGCACGCCATGCTTACGCTAAAGCAAAGTGGAGTAAAACTCCCGGATCATTTGAAATGGGGCTTATAGGAGTGGGACAAGTGAGGTAAATTTTACACATTTTTTCTTCTTCTAAAGTATTATCTAACCGGCAATTGTCCGCATTGGAAATTGTTGGCCGCAAACTCTACAATTATGTGAATAAAAAAATGTTGGCTGGCATGAATTTTTGGCGGTGTATTTAAATCATATTTGCTCATGCACGAAAACACAACGATGCTTGCAGGCCAGCAGTCTCCCACTGCGTTAGAGGATAGCAGTAGCTTCTCTCAATATCTTTCATTTCGTTTCTACAAAGAAAACCTCGAGCATTTCACCGAGGCGACAAAAGATTCCATCAACAATTTTTTAAAAACTATTTCGGAGATAGAAGAGGATTTCCTAACCATGCTCAGGGAACAGCAAATGAAGAATTTAGAATTGCATGATTTTGGATTTAACGATGATGTGGCAGGTTATATGGAACAGAATTACTAAATTTTTTTAGTTCTTACCAATTATATCTCTATCACAAGTCAGTTACATTCTAAAGCAGAATGTACATGTTAACCTTGAAAAACAGGTGTCAATTTTTTCGCTATTGTTGGTGTTTTTTTGTTCCATTGGGGTCATGAGGCCCCAATGGATTTTTTTCCTCACCCCTTACCCCTCTCCATATGTGGAGAGGTGGAAGGACTCCTTCGGAGGGAGTCGAGCGAAGCGAGACGGGAAGAGGCGCTCACCCGACCATTCCAGCAACCCATAACCGATTCTCCATTACCTTTGGGCGTATGCTACAGATCTCCCAGCGTGGACAAGTCATGCCTCCTTCTCCCATTCGCAAATTGGTGCCTTACGCCGAGGCAGCTAAGAAAAAGGGGATCAAAGTTTTTCACCTCAATATTGGTCAGCCCGATATTGAAACTCCACCTGCTATTTTAGACGCGGTTCGTAAAACAGATATTAAGGTGCTGGAATATAGTCACAGCGCCGGCAATGAAAGCTACCGGAGAAAAATAGTCAGCTATTACAAAAGAGTCGGAATAAACATCAGCTACGATCAAATCATAATCACTACGGGTGGGAGCGAAGCTATTATGTTTGCTTTTTTTTGCTGCCTTGACCCGGGAGATGAAGTGATCATCCCCGAACCTTTCTATGCCAACTATAATGGATTCGCCGTGGCGGCTGGCGTCAATGTAATTCCCATTACGTCTCACATCGAGACCGGTTTTGCATTACCTCCGATAGAAGACTTCGAAAAACTAATAACGCCAAAAACAAAAGCGATAGTGATATGCAGTCCCAATAATCCGACCGGCTATTTATACAAGCGGTCTGAAATGGAAGCCCTGAAACAAATCTGCCTGGACCATGATCTCTATTTGTTCAGTGATGAAGCTTATCGCGAATTTTGTTACGACGGCGAATACATTAGTGCCATGCATTTGCAAGGTCTCGAGCAGAATGTTATACTGATGGATACGATTAGCAAACGCTATAGTGCTTGTGGCGCAAGACTTGGCGCGTTTGTTACAAAAAATAAAACGGTTTATGATGCGGCCATGAAGTTCGCGCAGGCAAGATTAAGTCCGCCGGGACTCGCGCAAATAATGGGCGAGGCTGCCGTTGATTTGCCGGAGCATTATTTTGATGGCCCGAAGGCTGAGTACATGGCGCGTCGCAATTTGCTGGTAAGTCGCCTGAATGCCATGCCTGGTGTTTTCTGCCCCAGGCCCGGCGGCGCATTTTATGCTATTGCAAGATTGCCGGTTGATGACAGTGATAAATTCTGTCAATGGTTACTTGAATCGTTCTCGTATAAAGATCAGACTGTGATGCTGGCGCCTGCCACTGGTTTTTACGGAACGAAAGGACTCGGCAAAAATGAAGTAAGATTAGCTTATGTGCTAAATCTTCAGTCGATCAATGCGGCCATGGACTGCCTCGAAAATGCATTACAATCGTATCCGCAACGGGTTCAAAAAAACTATGTCTCTGACTCCCTTCTCAGTTGATTTGATAATACACCTCGCAGTTGTTGGTGCTGAAATGCTTTCACCCATTTTTTAATCAAGTTTTTATTATGAAATCAGGCAGCCGTATCTTAATTAACTTTGATTGAATGAATTCACGACCGGTCAAGCTGATTGAGTGTCCCCGCGATGCCATGCAGGGTTGGAAGGATCTCATTGCAACGGAAAAAAAAATCGAATACATTAATTCCCTTTTAAAAGTTGGATTTGATACGATCGATTTTGGAAGTTTTGTTTCGTCAAGAGCCATTCCACAAATGGCAGATACGCAAGAGGTAATTAAGAATTTGGAACCAGGAATGAGCAGCACTAAACTGCTTGCGATCGTTGCCAATGTTCGGGGCGCTGAGGAAGCGATCTCATTTGATAAAATTGATTATCTCGGGTTTCCGTTTTCCGTTTCTGAAACTTTTCAACAGCGTAATACAAATTCATCGATACATGAATCTCTGGGGAGGGTAGAACAGATTCAGAAGATTTGTACACAGGCAAACAAACAATTGGTAATTTATATTTCAATGGCTTTCGGCAATCCTTACGGTGATCCCTATTCGGAGGAAATAGTTTTTAGCTGGGTGAATAAAATAGTGGACCTGGGAGTTAAAACGATTTCTCTTGCTGATACCGTCGGCATTGCAAAACCGGAACAGGTATTCTCCATTGCCAAATATTTGGTTGAGCTGCTGCCGCAAATTGAGATTGGTGTTCACCTTCATTCAAGGCCAGATGACTGGCGGGAAAAATTAGAAGCTGCTCTAAATGCCGGTTGCCAAAGATTCGACGGAGCATTGAAAGGGATCGGCGGTTGCCCGATGGCAAACGATGAGTTAGTGGGAAATATGAATACGGAATGGATGATCAGCTACTTTGGGCAAAAGGATCTATTGAAAAATCTTAATAAAGAAGCACTGGTAAAAAGTGTTTCGATAGCTGAAGAAATTTTTGTTCATGCTCCTTGAAATCACCAGAAACGCTGATAAGCCCCACATAATTTCGTATACGCGGGATGACGGTACTAAAACATGGATGTACGCTGATGATTTTTTTGTTCGACATGATCTTAGCCATTATGCTATTGAAAAAAAATTGGGTTACACGTCAGCCTTTATGGGAATGCTCAACAATGGCATGGATATAAAAGATTTTGAAGACCGCGAAAAAAGGACTAAAATGATCATAAGCAAAGAAGCAAGGTTTTCAGAGCATATGGCAAATTTATTTTTAATGGAAGCCAACCAGGGACAGTTTGATGATTTTAATGACACAGTGAAAGGAATTTTCAGGAGCGTTAATGAGCAATATGACCCTCCGGTTCTAAGTAGTAATGAACTAGCTGCGGTACGAGTTTATTTAAGAGAGTTATACCAGGCATGGGATGAATTGCCAGTGCGCAATACAATGTCCTTGTCAATTAATTTTTGAGGATGGAATTTCAAGTACCAATATCTATCAGGCCGCTAGCAAACCCGATCGGTTATCAACATAAAATTTTATTGATCGGCTCGTGTTTTACGGAACACATTGGCGACTCATTGGAGGAATTAAAATTCTCTGTTCTGCAAAATCCCAATGGAATTCTCTTTGATCCTCACAGTGTATGCAAGAGTCTGAATTCTTATATCCAACAGAAACAGTATAGCGAGGAAGATTTCTTTCAGCTGAATGAGGTCTGGCATAGTTGGAACTATCACAGCAGGTACTCACACACAAATCTGCGTGAGGCAGTTCGCATTGTAAATGAATCGCAACAAAGGGCTCATGAGTTTTTGAAAACTGCTGACTGGATCATAATCACGCTCGGATCTTCGTTTTCTTATCGCCTCACTTCTTCGTCAGAGTCTTCGAAAGTCTCCCACATTGGGGGAGACTTAGAGAGGGCCGGAGTTGCCAATTGTCACCGCGCACCGGCCCAGTGGTTTCATAAGCACTTAATGACAATCGATGAAGTTGTTTCTGGACTTGATGATTCGCTGCAGCGATTATTTCAATTTAACCCGAAGCTCAATATAATTTTTACGGTAAGTCCCGTGAGGCATATTCGTGACGGGGTAGTGGACAATAATCGCAGTAAGGCAAGACTTATCGAATCAGTCCATCATCTTGTAAGCAAATGGGAGAAGTCGTATTACTTTCCGGCCTATGAGCTGGTCATTGACGTGTTGCGGGATTATCGCTTTTATGATGCGGATCTTGTTCATCCCAACTATATGGGAACAGAATTCGTATTGGAGAAATTTGCAGAGTCATGTATTGAAGATAAATCACTAAAGGTTATGGAGGAAGTGAAGAGTATCGTGACCGCACGAAAACATAGGGCCTTTCAACCCGAAACGAATGCACATAGGCAGTTTCTTAAAACTCAACTCGAAAAAGCAAAGGAGTTAAAGCAAAGACATCCATTCCTCGATTTGAGTGAAGAAATAAATTATTTTAATTCATGAAAATTATGGTGTGGTTTGTAAGGCTCTTATTCTGGCTACAGGCCTTTGCAGGGCCAGTGATCTTATTTGGGTTAATTGCCTTTGTTGTTTACAATAAGACTGGAAACATGAACCTTGCAATAATTTTGCTTTCGATTGGTTTTTTTGCAGGAATATTCCTCGCAGAATTTATCAGAAGAAAATTTGGTCTTGAAAATTTTTTTGCCAGGATTTATGTGCCAAAAGACATGGATAAAAAAAATGGCAAAAAAAACTAAATGATAATTTTATAGACATTTTTCTGATGATATTTCTCACCCGGTCTTAGAATAGTATTGGGAAATTTCGGGATGTTGATCGCGTTGGGATGTCTTTGTGTTTCTAAGCAGAATCCTGAAAATGGGCCATACCCGACATTATTTTTGCCTCTGAGTTTAGGGAAACCCTGCCCCGTGTAAAAGTGAACCAATGGCTCCGTTGTTAATACGCCCAATTTAAATCCCGATTTTTTTGACAAAGCTTCGGCAACAACAGAAAGCTGGTCAGTTTTTTTATCGATCACAAAGCTTTGATCATATCCCCCGTTCATCCTGTCACTAATAGCATGAAACTCGCTGAAATCATATTTCGTGTTATCAACGGCGATATAGTTACCGGTTGTTACAAGATTCGCATCTTGTTCTAAGATTTTATCAGAATTAATTTTTATTTCATGATCCGCAATGGTTCCCTCGCCATTATTTAAATTGAAATAACTGTGATGGGTAAGATTCAGCGCCGTTGGTTGATCGCAGATCGCTGAATATTCATAGATCAGGTCGTTATCGTCATTTAGTTCAAAGCACAAATGCACTTCAAGATTTCCCGGAAAGCCTTCTTCTCCATCCGGACTGAGGTATTTCAAATGAAGAGTATTGCATTTCTCATCCAGTGAAACAAATTCCCAAACCTTTTTATCAAAGCCATCAAAACCTCCATGAAGCTGATCACTACCCCAATTCTTTGAAACGAGAACTTCTTTGTCATCAATTTTAAAGCGACCATTTTTTATCCGGTTTGCGTAGCGGCCTATCGCCGCACCCATGAAAGGATAATTTTGTAAATAATCGGCCTTAAGGTAATCGTGCACACTGTCAAACCCAAGAACAATATCGTTGAAGGTTTTATCCGGCATCCTGACTTTATATGCCATCAGGATAGCACCGTAGTTAGTGATCAACACCTCCGTTTCGTTTACATTGCGCAAACTATACAAATAAATATCTTTACCCGACGGATGAGTAAAGCAGAATTGACCGCATTTTTCCATGAAATCAAAATAACGAATTTTAAATACAATGAAGGAATTAAAAGAAGACCCGATAGCTATCGGGTTTGAAAGGCGTTTTCACAAAAAACCTGGTCATGTTTTTTTTAGTCCCGGCAGAGTTAATTTAATTGGCGAACACATCGACTACAATGGTGGCAAAGTGATGCCATGCGCCATCAGCCTCGGAACTTATCTTGCTGTTTCAAAAAACACCGATAAGATTTTCCGATTTTACTCTCTGGATTTTCCCGAGACGGCAGAGCTCCATTTGCAAAATTCTTATTCCAGGTCAGGCAAGACCTGGTTCAATTACCCGCTTGGAGTGATAAATCATGTGATCAGCCAGGGACATTCTATCTCGGGACTTGACATGTTGTTTTACGGCAACCTCCCGATTGGTGCAGGACTTTCTTCCTCGGCTTCTATTGAAGTGTTGATGGCGTATGCACTCGATCAATTATTTCAGTTAAATATTCCTCGTCTTGAGATCGCGTCGCTGTCAAAAAAAGTAGAGAACGAGTTTATTGGTGTGAATTGCGGGA
>VBAQ01000398.1:1078-2282 GCA_005883765.1 Bacteroidota bacterium | reverse complement strand
ATATCTTGTTTGTTCCCAGTTCCGTGGGTCGCCGGGAAAAGCGTAGCCTTCAGGCGCAATTCTATTCTTCCATGAATTGATTCGCCATTGCCTCAACGCTTCATTGTCTTCTTCGGCGGGCATCATTGAAATGTATTGCGCTATTCTTATTTTATTTCCGCTCAAATTAGGACGAATGCCGTGCGGCTGAAGACTATTAAAAATTAATAAGTCGCCTGCTTCCATTTTCACTTTTACAAGATCAAATCCCGTAATGTCGGGCTTAAAATGATCGCGGTCCTCCGGTTGCGTGAGTTTCCATGTATCGTAGGTCCGGAACAATTCAGGCACGCACTGAAAGCCGCCCATATTCTCGTCTGTTTGATCTGCTAACGCAAGGACCCCCTGCACATTCACGGGCTTTGTATCCGGGTCGTAATCCCAATGGATAAACCCCTTGTATTCGAAACCAGGCCGGATCGGAAAATTTAGATTTGCCCGATCGATGGTCACCCACAGTTTCTCCGTGCCCCAAATGTCCACAAAGGCATCGTATACTCTTTCTGTCATCCGGTTGTTCCAAAGTTGCTGATGATTATAAACTTCGACCATGCCCGTATTTGTCAGTTCTTTCATCTTCATTTCTGCGCGGGGTGGGGCATACCAGGTATCAGGGTCGTTTGCGTCTTTCTCTTCAAATTCCCACAAAAAATTTGCAGTGGCTTGTGCCTGCTCGCGTGGCACGGCATGTTTGACTACCACATAGCCGTTCGTTACCCAGAAATTCCAATCTTCTTCACTCAACACGCGCAACGGTTTTCCATTCGTGCGGTCATTTAGTTTCACCGCACTGCTTTTCGCGGTCGAGGGATTACCGGGAATATCTTTGTGGGCATTGCTCGGTATCATCGTGGTTGCCATTGTGGTTGCCATTGTTTCTTGTTGCATATAATAATATTAAGGAATGATGAATGCAAAGTTTGCCAATGCACATTGACGCTGACTCCGGGCGCACCAACCGTTTTCGTGGCGATGCTTACAGGCTCGCTCAGCAGCAGGTTCTTTCCTGCATCCAGGTTTACGCGAAAACAGGTTAATTTTTTCGTTACTGCTAAGCGGGCTTTGTTTATTGAGATCTTCCTGCGTCATTACGATTCGATTTTGTATCACAAATCTAGGCTAATGCTGCACCGGGAAGCAACGACTGCAATGACTTGTTTTTGTA
>VBAQ01000398.1:0-934 GCA_005883765.1 Bacteroidota bacterium | reverse complement strand
CCAAGCGGTTTTCGGCATATTGGAGATCATATATCTGAATACAAGGGCAGCGATCTCGCACTAATAGGCCCTAACATTCCGCACTTGAATTTTGATTATGGCGCAAAGACTGTCGTAGATACGATTGTGGTTCAAATGAAAGAGAATTTCCTGGGAAAAGATTTCTTTTCATTGCCGGAAACGGCGGCCATAACAGAACTATTTGAGAAAGCAAGAAACGGCGTAGCATTCTATGGAAAAACAAAAAAATTGGCCGGCGAGAAACTGAAGCGGCTAAGCCTTCTCCCGCACTTTGACCAGCTTATTACTTTATTAGAGGTCTTTCAACTGCTGGCTCAGAGTGATGAAGCAGAGATACTGAAAGCAAAACCAATTGCCAGCGTATCTGTGTTAAAGGAGCAGCAGCGAATCCAAAAGGTTTATCATTTCATAGAAATGAATTATCAAAAGGAGATTGATGTAAATGAAGTGGCAAGGCTTTGCCAGCTCACGACAGCGGCATTTTGCCGGTATTTTAAAAAATCGACTCATCATACCTTCACTGATTTCCTGAATCATTTCCGTATCAACCAGTCAAAGAAAGTATTGATGCAGGACAAAACCGTTACGGAGGCGTGTTATGAGAGCGGCTTTGAAAATATCTCTTACTTTAATAAGACCTTTAAGAGATTTACAGGTGAAAATCCATCTACTTTTAGGAAGAAGCATTCCGTGAAATAGCCATTCTGCTTGGCAGTACCAGCTCCAGGAGCAAAAAAAAGGGACCACTATTTGAAAACAAAAAATTATTTCTATAGCTTTGTGGTATCTCCTCTCCCTATAAAAGATCACATAGAGTTTTCCTCCCGTATCCCCTGGACTAAGTGAAATCCCATTATTAACGAAAAACTTTCGACATGAAAAAATTTTACTCGGCATTGAAAAATGAGAATGT
>VBAQ01000397.1 GCA_005883765.1 Bacteroidota bacterium | reverse complement strand
GTCCTCATCCCACTGCAGATTTAATTTGAAGATGTTGACTAACTTTAAAAGCTGTAGAGTGGTCTCAAGAGTTCCAGGACCTATCACTAAGCTCATTCAACTTAATATATTCGCTATATGAAGAAGACGATAATTCTTTTCGCTCTATCATTATCACTACTTGTCGCCTACGCACAGCAAAAAGTCATTCAACTTTACAGCGGCCCTGCGCCTGGTTCTGAAAACTGGAACTGGGATGAAAAGGTCAACGAAAAAAATATGTGGAATACCAAAGTTGTTTATAATGTTTCACATCCAACGCTTACAGTTTTCACTCCAGATGCGTCCGTTGCAAATGGTACTGCTGTCATCATTTGTCCGGGTGGTGCCTTTCACGCTTTAT
>VBAQ01000205.1:6266-9176 GCA_005883765.1 Bacteroidota bacterium | reverse complement strand
CATGGGGGTATCATGAACTAATGGGTGATGTAATTGGCGGCGGGCAGGGTTCGAACAATCAAACAACAACTATGGGAGTGCCTGACAAATTCCAGGCTGATCCTGCTGATCCAACATCGGTTTTCACAAATCCTGCTCCGCAAGCGACAGGTATCATCAGGGCGTTTAACAACTCAGCATCAACAGCGAATGGTAATAATGCCCTGTATTATGAATGGGTAAATATGTATGCTATGATTAAGGCTTGCAATCTGACATTAGATAATGTAGACAAGATCTCTTTGAGCACAGACAAGGCTAATACTATCAGAGCCTGGGCATATTGGTGGAAGGGCTACGCCTACGCACAAATTGGTACTTTGTTCTATGCAGGTTTAATTATCGATCAAGCCGCGACCGTATCTAATAGCATAGTCAGCAAATTTGTAAAGCAATCGGACATCATTGTCGAATCCAATAAAAATTTAAACCAGGCAATGACCATACTCAACAGTATCTCGAACCAGGGAGATTACGGCGCCGTCATTGCAGAACTAATTCCCGCGCAAAACCAGGTAGGGCTTGGAAAACCTCTGACGTCCGCACAATGGGTCAGAACTATTAACACGATGCTGGCTCGGAATATTTTATTGAACCATCTGGCTCCTTTTGTAAATGGAAATCCCAGCGCAACAATCAACAAGGCTTCAATTCCCGCAATGACCGCTGCCGATTGGCAATCTGTTATTTCCTTATGTACTAATGGTATCAAGCAAGGCGATTATGTATTTACTGGAAGGACGTCTACATCCAATTCTTTCTTTTCAGCTACGGGCGGCTCTGTTGCCGGATTATTAGCAGCCAGCAACCAAACGACCACGTATAAGCTAGGTGAGAGACTGGTACAGCAATTTAAAACCGGCGATAAAAGACTTGCAAACTTTACAACAAAAAATGGAACATTTTACGGTGATGCAAATACAAACAGTACTCGGTACAGTCTTGCGGACGGCGCTAAGGATAGCCTGAATGGTGTTCCTATTTCAAGTTTGGGCATTCCGATTTTAGGTTCTCGCCAGGCAGGAAAACTTGAGATTTATATCGGACCGACTTATGAGGAGAATCAATTGATGCTTGCAGAAGCCAATATTAGAACGGGAAATATTCCGGCTGGTTTAACAATCATCGACAATGTAAGATCTTATCAGGGCGCAGGTGTGGCAGCCTTGAGCCCCGGTTTACCTTTAAGCCAGGCGCTGCAAGAATTAACAATGGAAAGATTGGCAGCACTCGCTTTCCGCGGTCTTTCATTTTATGACTTACGGAGATGGGGTTGGACGTACGCTATTGCAAATGGTGGCGGCAGATATGGATGCACACTTCTTTTTAAAGGAAATGTTTATACTAATGCAACCATCAACTACAATTTTATGGATTATTGGGACGTTGATGCTGATGAGATTGAAAAAAATCCTCCATCGGCAGATAGCGCACCTGTTAAAAACCCTAACTACTAAACGGTTAAAAAACCGGAACTACTAATCTAGAAAGCCCCAACTTACGTCGGGGCTTTTACTTTGGGCGCAGAGAAATCGTTGTGACGTTATAGTCGCAATGTTTTATTTCATCTTTGTATGCTATTATAATAATTAAACAGTTTGATCAAATCGGGAACTTTTTTGAAATTTATTTTGTTCGCACTGATATATCTATTGATCGCTTGTTGCTTATCCTCTTCTAAAAGAGAAGTAATAAAACTCTTAGTGGGACGAAGTGTCTGCATAATACCATAAGCATACACATACAAAACTGCTCCACCGTCTACAAATTCCTTTGAAGTTTCACCAGTAAGGTCATTCTTTTCAGTCGTCACGTATTTAAATTTCTTTGCCAGCAACTCAATGTTCCCTTCTGTAAAAACCTGGTAGTAGTAATTTTCATTTTGTTTATCAATGCTTGGATAACCGCTTTTGAAAATATACCTAATGGAATCTTTCGAAAAGTAATTTACGCAGTCAACTTTTCGAACCAGACCTTCCAGTGCAATCAATTCCTTTCCGCTGCTATCGAGAAAATATAGCTCATTACTTTCCAAATTTAATTTTATCGGCAACGGGCCAATTTGTTTACCCCTGGAAAGCGTGACTCTTGCAAGTATCCAATCGTCATTAAAAAATGGAGAACCCGTTATGTCCGGATCATATTTTTTGAGAAGTGAATGACCGCTTAGATCTGCAAACTCCATAACCCTGCCCACATTGGAATTTTTGAATTCCAACTGGCCGAAACTCCATTGATAAAAAATCAAAAAAACAAAAAGTAGAATTTTTTTCATAACAAGACTCTGGCCCGAAATTATTTCATTGAGGCTTTACATGTTGTAACGTAGCAATAAAGTTAACAACATTCTCTTGTGGCAATAAAAGTTGGTCTATTTCATGCTGATTCAAGGTATGAATCTGGTAAGGCGTTAATTTATGCTTGAGACCATAATCATCTTTTGAAAATTTTCTTTCGTGCCCGCGTTTTTTCTTGCCCGACATTCAAAAAACGTATAAAGAAAATTCTTTTTGCGTTTTGGAAATCGCGTGCGAAAAAGGTCGTCCCAACAGGCCATTTATCCCGGTTAGATGGAAATTAATTTTTGAACGGCGCAGCTTTCTGCACGATTTTTTTTGTCTAAAGGTTGTATATTTATATTGGTGGTAAATTTTATTTACTAACGGTTAACAAAATTGCAACACATGAGAAAATTAAAACTGCTATGGCTGGCAGTATTGTTGCTGGCCACACAGCCCCTATGGGCCCAACCAAGGGAAGTAACCGGTAAGATCACAGATGAAAAAGGAACTCCCATCGCCGGTGTAACTGTCCAGGAAAAAAATACAAGGAACGGAACTTCAACAGATGCAAACGGCATGTTTCATTTGT
>VBAQ01000205.1:0-6207 GCA_005883765.1 Bacteroidota bacterium | reverse complement strand
CTGTCGCTGCCGATATGCAAGTCGTGAATGTTTCTCTTACCACGGCCACTACAAGTATTAGTGAAGTGGTAGTGACTGCAATGGGTGTGCGAAGAGAAAAAAAGGCTTTGGGATACGCCGTCACAACCATTGACAAAGCCAAGGTCGAACAGCGTCCGGAAGGAGATGTTGTCCGCATTTTGAATGGAAAGATACCGGGCGTAGACATCGGTGCAACCAGTGGAATTTCCGGCAGCGGAACAAATATTCTCATCCGCGGACTTTCTACCATCAACGGTAGCTCCACCCCCCTTTTTGTGGTGGATAATGTGCCATTTGATGCCAGCACAAATGCCCAGTCTGGTTTTGTCCAGGGAAACCAAACTTCAAGTCGTTTCCTGGATATTGATCCAAACAACATCGAAAGTATCAGCGTATTGAAAGGGCTGGCTGCAACTACATTGTATGGTGAGAGAGGCAGAAATGGCGTAATTCTCATCACAACCAAAAATGCAGCAGCAAGAACAACACTGAAGAAAACTGAAATTACAGTTACTCAATCTTTATATGCTAGCACAATTGCCAATCTTCCCGAATGGCAAAATACTTATGGAGGTGGTTTTCACCAATCAGAGGGTTTTGCTTTCTTTAGTAACTGGGGGGCTGCTTTCGCCAATCCTCCTCACCTGCTCAATCATCCATACAGCAGGCCGGGAAGTGCTGCACTTTCGTTGCGCTATCAAAGTTCTTTTCCCGATCTACAGGGTTTAAAAATTCCCTTTGAGGCCCACCCTGACAATGTAAAAGATTTCTTTAGAACAGGCTGGGTAAACACCTCATCGATAAATATTTCCGGCTCACCCTCACGAGATATTAGTATAAGCGGAACATATACATATTTCAATGACAGGGGATTCATTCCAGGAAATAACCTGAGAAAACACAATTTTGGTTTTGGCGGAAACGCCAGATTATCCAATAGATTTACTCTTAACAGTACTATCAATTTTGCTTTTACTGATTATCAAAGCCCGCCGAATTCAGTTTCATTTGGTAGCGGTCCCTCTGGAAATGCACCCGGGATATTTTCGGATGTAATGTACACACCACGTTCTGTTGATCTAATGAACTGGCCTTTTGAATTTAATGATGGCGGTTCTGCTTACTATCGCGGTTCAAATGATATTCAGAATCCCAGATGGACGGCTAAATACGTAAAATTCAGAGAAAGCATTCAGAGAACATTCGGGCAAATGTCTCTCGCCTACGAAATACTGCCGAGCTTAAATTTATTATACAGGATTGGATTGGACAACTACAGTGATGAAAATTCGCTTCAGTCACCCAAGGGAGGAGTTCAATTCCCTACAGGTGTTTATAGAACTGTCACTGAGCGTAACACAATTTGGAATCACAATTTAATAGGAAGTTACTCGCATCGATTCAACGCAAACTTTGATCTGTCCGCAAGCTTTGGAGCCGATTTCTTTATAAACGAGTACAAGCAATCTGGTATTTACAGTGAAAACCAGCTAGTATTCAATGTCTGGAATCACAACAATTTTATTAATCACTCAAACAGAGGTGAAAGCGGCGGAAACCTGGATTATACTTCAGACGTACAACAAAAAGGAGTTTTTGCCGAAGCTACTGGTGGATACAAAAACTTCTTGTATGGTACGGTCGGTGGAAGGAATAGCTGGAACTCAACATTGGAAAAAGACAACAATCACCAGTTCTATCCCAGTGCAAGTATTTCAATAGTTCCCACCTCTGCTCTTAATTCGTTGAAAAATAACAAATGGGTGAACTACACTAAGCTGAGATTAGGCTATGGCACTTCGGCACGTTTCCCCGAGGCTCCTTATACCACCCGTTCTTCACTGCAAATTAATAGTTCGGTTTTTGCAACACGTGCGGGGACTATAATAAATACCAATACTATTCCGAACCTATTACCTAATAAAAATTTGAAGCCCGAGCTGTTGAAAGAAATTGAGTTGGGCCTAGAGGGCCGGTTTATTGATAATCGGGTAAATCTCGACGTGACTTTGTATAGACGCAAGTCCACTGATCAAATTCTTTTCCGTGATCTTGATCCATCAACAGGATATACATCGGAACAAATCAATGGTGGAGATGTGTTAAATAAAGGAATTGAAATCGCTGCCGGCGTAAATATCGTCCGCGGCAAAAATGTTACCTGGGGTCTTGAAGGAACCTTCACTTTGAATCGTAACAAAGTAACAAGTTTACCAGAAGGAATTGACAAAATAAATGTTGCCGGCTATACAGACCTTGGCGGTTTTGCTGTCGTGGGTAAACCGCTTGGAATTATTGAGGGTTACTATGTGCAGCGCTATCACGACGCGAACGATCCCAATAAACCTGGTACAGGCCAGTTGATAGTGGATGGCGTTGGTAATTATTTGTCGTCCACTGAAATCGGAATTATTGGAGATCCGAATCCAAAATTCAAGACATCGGTTACCAATAATGTGTCATACAAAGGATTTGCATTCCGCATGCAATGGGATTATACTCATCGCGGTGATATTTATTCCAACACGATTCGCACCCTGTATGCACGCGGACTAACAAAAGATACGGACATGGATCGTTACCTGGGATATATTTTGCCAGGAGTAAAAGAGGATGGCACCCCGAATGACATATTAAATGACGCCACTAATATCTATTTCAACAGTATAGGCTTTGGCCCTTACGACAGAAGTATATTTGATGCTACCGTCATCCGGTTGCGCGAAATCTCTCTTTCTTATGCTCTTCCCCAGAAACTCTTGAGCAAGACACCATTTGGTGGTATCTCTATTACAGCATCTGGTCAAAACCTTTGGTTTAATGCGCCTAACACACCTAAGTATATGAATTTCGATCCTGAGGTTTCAGGACTTGGAGCAGGTTCGTACAGAGGTTTTGATTTTCTGAATGGTCCTACATCCAGAAGATATGGTGCAAGTATCCGTGTAACATTCTAAATTTTCTAAAATGAATTGTTATGAAAGCAATCTATAAATTCTTAATTATCCTGATCCTGCCGGCCTTGATTGGCCTGGGGTCATGCAAGAGATTTTCGGAATTGCTCGAAAATCCAAATAATCCCTCGCCCAGTGCAGCCGATGTAGATCTGTATCTGAATGCCGTTCAGCTAAGCTTTTCAAATGTTTTCAATGATGCTAACGGCTATGGGATGGGGCTCACACGAATGCAAATATTTTATGGCCCCACCTATGCTTCGGGTATCTCTCCCAATAGCATGGACGGTCTATGGACAGATGCCTATACCGGAGTCATAAAACAGACTGATGCGATGATACCTGTTGCAAGGAGTCAAGGCAAATATGTGCACGCCGCGATTGGCGAGATTTTAAAAGCGTATACTTTATTTACACTGGTTGATATGCTTGGTGATGTGCCAAACAGCGAAGCCGATAAAGGGGTAGACAATACAAACCCTGTCGCAGACAAGGGCGCTGATGTCTATGCAGCAGCTATAGCGCTTTTAGACACTGCCATCGCCGATCTGGCCAAGACCCCTTCCAGTTATCCTTCAAGTGATCTTTTTTTCACAAGCAGTGGCTCCTCTGAAGCGACCAATTGGAGAAAAACAGCAAAGACTTTGAAGTTTCGGGCTTATATGAATACAAGGTTAGTTAATAATACTGCTGCCTCGAAAATTGCTGCATTGATAGCAGACGGTGATCTTATAACATCGGATGCGAATGAATGGACATTCCGTTACGGAACAAGGCAGTCTACTCCTAATAATCGCCATCCCAATTACAATGGTAACTATGTAGCCTCTGGTGGTGCAGGTGATTACATTGGCGTTTATTTTCTTTACTCTATAGTTGCTGAAAAACCGGTGTCTGATCCCCGGCGTCGTTATTATTTTTTCAGGCAAACTTTATCAACACCTGGAAACGTACAACAGCAACCATGTGCCTTCCAGGCCAAGCCTGCACACTATAGTTCATCTACTCCTTATTGTTATTTTCTTACTGCGCCGGGTTACTGGGGTCGTGATCATGGAGACGCCTCTGGTATTCCCCCCGATGGCAATTTGCGTACTACATGGGGAGCTTATCCTGCCGGTGGTAGGTATGACAATAGTGAAGGCGTTGCAACCACATTAAATACAGGAGGCCAGGGAGCAGGGATTTTGCCTTTGTGGATGTCATTCTTCACCGACTTTGAAAGAGCGGAAGCTGCCTTAGCATTAGGAGTGACCGGTGATCCAAGAACCTTGCTTGAAAGTGGCATTCGCAAGTCCATCGCAAGAGTAATAGCTTTTCCTGGCCAGATCGGTGTTAGCCCGGCTCCATCTGTTGGTATTCCCACACAGGCCACTATTGATAATTACGTAAACTATGTGTTAAGCCAATACGATGCTGCTACTACTAATGACGACAGATTGGATGTTGTTTTAAAGGAATACTACATTGCTCTTTGGGGTAACGGCCTGGATGCATACGACATGTATCGAAGAACCTGCAGGCCGAAAAATTTACAACCGGCCTTACAGGCACAGCCGGGAGCCTTTATCAGGACTTTCTTGTATCCTTCCGTGTATGTTAATCTAAATAGCAATGCTACTCAAAAGGGTGATGTAACGGTTAAAACATTTTGGGATACTAATACTGGTAATTGTACTTATTAAAACCTAAACTGATTATTATGAAAATAACATCCGCAATAAAAAGAATCTCGGTGGGCATCGCTCTTGTTGCAGGTCTTGCAGCCTGTAAAAAGAGTACCGATCTCATACTGTCCCCGGATCAGCTGGCTGTAGGTTCGTATTTGATAGAAGATTCACAGGGAAACGATACTTTATTTTTAAACAGTCAAAGCACTCCCGTTGTATTTTCTGTTCATGCTTACGGCGAACAGGTTGATAAGGTCACTGTTTATGTAAGCACCAATAATAGCATTGATAAAACGACCTGGAAAAAAGTAAAAGAATTTCCGGTTGATGCCACACAAAAAGTTACATTGTCAGTTACACCGGCACAGATCGCTGCCGCATTGGGAACTCCAATTCCAAATGGAGCTGCTTACACCCTGTATAACGAAGCAACCACAAAAAGTGGCGCGACATATTCATTGGCTAACATGAACACCGATTTTGAAGCAGCTCCTGATTATCACATGGGCATGCGATGGAACGTATTTGCGCCCTGTCTTTGGGATAATAGTCCCTTCACGGGCCAGTTTACGGTGATCACGGATACGTGGCAGGATTATAGCCCTGGAGAGAAGGTCGATGTTCGACCCGGGCCGGGGGCAAACCAAATTCAAATTTCGGTTTATCCCTCGGATGCGTATGGATTTAACAGGCAATGGGTAACAATAGATGTCAATCCCGTTACCCTCGCTACAAATATTACTGAACAATTTGTCGGTACATATTATCCGAGCGATGACGCCACGATGTACAGTTCAACCGGCACTGTTAATCCATGTCAAAAGACAATTGATATACCGGGAATCACTTTTAACTTCAGTGGAACTAAGTATTCAGGATATCATCTTACTCTACGACAATTTTAATCGACATTAAACAAATTAGAAGGCTGCCTGTCATGGGCAGCCCTTTATTTTTTTGATGCCGGCTTCGGAAAGACACTAAGACTAATTTAGCTCAAAAACTACGTAAATCATGCGATCTCTTAATATATGGACTTATTTCTTGAGCAATCTTCTTATTCTTTGCGTAAATGGCCAGGGCATCCAAACTAACAGTATCACAGGCCAAATAACAAATCTTTCAGACGCGAAATCTCAAAAAATAATCGAAGAGGTAAGGTTTTACGAGCCTGAAGGAAATGTGCGCATCCCTTATTCCAGGATCAAAGGAAGCCCTTTTTGGAGAGACGAGTTTTTACAGGCAAGAATTTATACAACTTATGGCAAAATTTACTCTGCCCCAATTCGGTTGAATCTAGTCACCAATGAAATTCATTTTTTAAAAGACGGTGAAGAGAGAGTGTTAGTTGAGCTAGGTATCGACAAAATTATTTTCGAACTTGACAAAGATTCGGTTTTGTTTCTTGCGAATAATTCTAACATGGCTGTCACCAATAAAAATGAAAATGGTTATATGCAGGTCTTAAATCGGGGGAAATACGAACTTCTGAAACAAGTAAGACGAACCGTAGACTCTGCCGATTCACTTTTTCGAACACAGAAAAGATATTTTTTTGTCGA
>VBAQ01000204.1:6282-13277 GCA_005883765.1 Bacteroidota bacterium | reverse complement strand
AATGCCGTTTCTGTTCAATTGGGATCTTTTTTACTTACGTCCAAAGACGAAATCAGGAGGATTTTGCTTTTTAAATCTTCCAATGACAAAACCACACTGCAATACTCTTCCAGGAGAGCAACCCTGAATTTGGAAATGTATTCTAAAGTACGATATACTGTATTGGAAAAACTGGGTGATCACGTTATCAACTTTGTTGCCGAGGTTGACATATAGCTGCGCAGTGCAAACAATAGACGGCTCACGAGGTATCGCGATGACAAGCAGATCTTTTTTGCGATCAACAATATTGAGGTAGTTTTGTTGCCAAGCGTTTATGCTGGTAAACATTTCTATGGTTGTGTCCTCAGCATGCATGACACCTATTTCAGAAGACATGCCGTCAGCTACACGCTCCCAACTTTCATCGAATACGAGCTTCAATAAGCTACTAAGAAGCTTGAAAAAAAACATTAATGAATGCGACTGGAGAATCATCAAGCCAATGTGCTACACAATTTGCTTCACAAGTCGATTTAGAACGATTAAACTAACTACAGAAGCGAGTTTAATTAAAATGTCTGGTCGGGCAGACTGGATTCGAACCAGCGACCCCTACGTCCCGAACGTAGTGCGCTACCGGGCTGCGCTACTGCCCGCTTTTGCTGGCCACACTCACGCATAGCTGCAATAAGCCGATTAAAAAGTCTGCCTACGCCAGGCTTCGGCAGACATTGTCGGGTGGACTGGATTCGAACCAGCGACCTCTTGCACCCCATGCAAATGCGCTACCGGGCTGCGCCACCACCCGAACCTTGTGTAAATTTACGGGACTGCAAATGTAATCGATAATTACAAAAGCTAAGTAAGTTTTCCTCACGCAGAAACGGGGAATTGTCAGAAAAGAGTTTTGTTAAGCGTGCCTTGCAATTTTGTTACCATACATTCCTCGGACATGTATCCTTGTACCGATTGCCAACGAGGAATCCTAAAACAATTTCATGAGTACCGCGGCTGACTGTATTTAATTTCGTCGTTGTTAGATCATAAGAATAACCAATATTAAATGTGTTGCCAACGTTCACGCCAGCCATTGCCGCATAACCATCTTGCGACCGATAGCTTCCTCCTATCCAAAGCAGATCCTGGTATTGAAGTTTTATATTCATATCAAATTGTGGTCTAACCGGCGAGCCCACAATATACTTAAGCATAACGGAAGGAATTGCATTGACATCATCATTCAATAAAAACCGATAACCGGTCGTCGCAAAAATGTGAGTGAGCAATTTGAATCCATCTGTGTTGTTATTGAAAGAGGCTTTATACGGCGCCACTTGCTGCGCAGCCACGCCGACAAAATAATTTGCCGAATATATCCAGATACCGGCATTCAGATCAGGAACGATTTTATAAATATCGGCACTGCCATTTCCAATAGCAGGATCATTGGGATCAACGGGCGTGGCTTTTGTTCGATCATAACTTATCTTACTTATTCCTCCCGAAAAGCCGGCTGCAATATTGGTTCTCGGCGAAATTCCTAAATGATATGCATAAGATACATCCGCGGTAAATCGATTGTATAATCCTGTTTTGTCATTGATCATAAAAAATCCAATCCCATGATGCGCTTCCGATGCAGTATAATTTTCCCAATAAGCATTGCCTCTCGGATTTTGGCCGGGCAGGTTGAAAGAAGTGGGCGAGGTCTTGTAATCCTTTTTTCCGATCGGGCCATGCACCGATAAATAAAAAGTCTGCGGAGCACCATTCAATCCGACCCACTGATCTCTTGCACTTATTTTTACATCGGTATAATTTTCTATGCCTGTGAGCGCCGGGTTCAAAATATAATTGTTCAAAATATACTGTGTATAATGCGGCCGTTGCTGGGCAAAGCTTGTTGACAGAACAACAGATGATGTTATAATGAGTAGAATTTTTTTCATGTTATTTCACAATGTCAACAAAACCAGAAATGGGTTTGAGACTGTTTTTAGGGTTAATAATATAATAGTAGGTTCCCGCCGGCAGTTGTTTGCCTTTGGATGTTCCATCCCACGCGTTCGAATATCCAACAGATTGATAAATCAATTGTCCGTAGCGATCATAAATGTCAACCGTACAGTCAGAATAATCAGCAAGATTTTTGATCTGCCACCTGTCGTTGATACCATCACCATTCGGTGTAAAAACATTTGGGATTTCCGGATGCTTCAGCACCTTAACCATGATGTCACCTGTAGAAGTACAACCAAGCGCATCTTTGACGATTAGTTCATACGAAACATCTTTACTCGGTGTGCAAACCGGATTCGCAATGGTGTCATTGTTCAGATAGATAGCCGGAGTCCATATGTAATTGAGATTTGATCCAATAACACCCGGAGTTAACACGATGCTGTTTTGCTCAAGAACATATTTTACACCGCTATTATTGATCACTGGCGGCGCCTTAATTGTAAACGTAGCTATATCTGTTGCGGCTGGACAAGGACCATTTCCGGTTGTCGTTAATGTGAGTTTCACAGCACCATTTGTTTTATCGCTCACGCCGGGGATATAGGTAGCATTCAAATTTGTATTTGACGGCGAAAACGTTCCGGTTCCTGATGTGCTCCATATCGCGCCAGCCGCATTATTGAATTGTCCATTCAAAATAATATTTGCGTTGTTGGCACAAACTGTTTGATCATTTCCCGCGTTTGCTGTGGGTGGTATGGCAAAACCAACTGTCACTGAGGACGACGAAACAGGACAAGAACCATTGTTGGTAGAGGTTAATGTCAACATCACGTTGCCCGCTGCTTTATCCGCAGGAGAAGGATGATAATTTGCATTGAGGCTGGCGTTACCAGTGGAAAAAGTTCCGGTACCGCTACTGGACCACAGTCCACTACCGCTGCCGCCTGATACAGTTCCCGAAATATTAACGGATGAATTGGACGCGCAAACTATTTGATTGATGCCGGCATTCGCAGTTGATCGCTTGTCGATCAACACTGCTGCGCTCCCCGCAGGGCTTTTACATCCGTTCACTGTTGCTGTAACAGTGTAAAGACCTGCATTTGCAACAGCACTATTGGGAATTGAATTGTTTTGAGACGACGACGAAAAACCATTTGGCCCATTCCAATTGTAGTTCGCTCCCGGAACACTTGAAGCAGATAGATTCAAAATGCTTCCCTCACAAAGCGGACCATTGCTGGTGACGAGCGGAGCACTTGGTGTTTGATTTACTGTGATTGAAATCGAACCAGGCGTGGTACTGGTACATCCATTCACCGTTAAAGAAACCGTGTACGTGCCCGCATTCATCAACGAAGCGCTTGAAATAAGAGGATTTTGCTGTGTTGATGTAAAACCATTCGGACCGGTCCAACTATAAGTTGCTCCCGGCGTATTCGACGCATTCAATAAAATATTCGTCCCGGTGCAAACGGGAGAATTGGACGATATCAAGGGTGTTGAAGGGATCAAATTGACCAAAACATTTTGACTCGCGGCTTGACTTATACAACCATTAACGGTTGCCCTGACTGAATAAATTCCTGATTGTGCGGAACTACTATTTGCGATCAAGGGATTTTGTAAAGTCGAGGAAAAACCATTTGGCCCGCTCCATGCGTAAGAAGATCCCGGAATACTTGAAGAAGTCAGGGATATGGCCGATCCTTCACACAAAGGACTATTACTACCAACATTCGGAGGCGCAGGAATGGGATTAACAACAGCCACTGTGGTGCCAGCTGCGCTTGTACATCCGTTTACAGTTGCCGTTACGGAATAAGATCCCGCGCCAGGAATCGAAATATTAGAAATGGAAGGATTTTGTAAAGAAGAAACAAATCCATTTGGTCCCGTCCAGCTATATGATGCGCCAGGAACTGCCGATGTGGTTAAGTTCAATGCTGAGCCTTCACACAAAGGGCTGTTTGATGAGACGGTCGGTGTTGGCGGAATTGGATTGACCGTCACTAACGTAGTTCCGGCTGAGCCGGTACAACCATTTAGCGTTGCTTTGACTGAGTAAATGCCTGACGCGTTAATGCCCGCATTTGTTATGGTTGGATTTTGCAAAGAAGAACTAAAACCATTCGGCCCCACCCATGAATATGACACGCCATTTATTAAACTCGCTATTAATGAAATGGAATTCCCATTACACAAGGGACTATTGCTCGAAGCAGACGGCGGTGGAGGAAGAGGGTTGATAATAACAGGCGTCGATGAGGGAGAACTGGTACAACCATTTACAGTGATCGTTGCATTGTATGTTCCGCCGCTCGCTACGCCAACATTATTTATTACAGGATTTTGAGCGGATGAAATAAATCCATTTGGTCCCGTCCAGCTATAGGAGGCACCTGCAGATGCAGACGCTGTCAGGTTCAGACTGGTTCCTTCGCAAATCGGGGAATTATTGGAAACAATTGGTGATGTTGGAATGGGATTGACAACAACCGTTGTGCTTGTTGAATTGCTGCTGCATTGACCAACAGTAATAGTCACTGAATATGAGCCAGCGTCCAAAAGTGTAGCATTATTGATTAAAGGATTTTGTTGCGATGATGTGAATCCATTCGGGCCGCTCCAGTTATATGTCGCCCCGGCAATGGTTGACGCGAATAATTTCAGTTGACTTCCTTCGCAGACTGGCGAATTGTTGCTTAGGACGGGTGGTGTCGGAAGAGGAGTTGTGGCAACCGTTGTAGACTGTACTGCAGGAATACAATTATTGGTGTCGGTAACTGCAACTGTGTATGTGCCACCGGAATTAGTCGTGATAGATTGTCCTGTCTGACCCGTGTTCCATAAAAAATTATATGGAGCATCTCCACCAGATGCGGATGCGGTGAGAGTAACATTTGTCGAACCACCGGCACATACAGAAGCGTTATTTGGTGTGATAGCAACGGCAATTTGAGGTTTTGTGAACACACGGATCGTATCACTGACGATTGGACCACATACCCGGAAGCCGCTCACCTGGTAGTCAATGTAAGGAGGCGAGCCCGGCAAAGGTGTCACGCTGGTTGCTGTGCAACCCACCGTGCAACTTAAGTATGAATCATAGGCTCCCTGCGCGCCGGGATAAATCGAGGTCCAGTTTATCGTAGCTGGTAGTAAGCCAGCAACAGTCATTGCGCCAGTGCAACCCTCTCTGACAGTGATATCATCTGAACCCTTTAATGCGCCGGCCGCAACGATCGTATAAATAGGATCATCATTTCCCGGCTTGCAGAAAGTTATAATCACATTAGTTTTACCAACAATGCAAACGGGAGTACCCAAAGAAGTTTGAGGACCACAATCGATCTGGTAAAAAGCAGAGTTGCCTGGAGGCGCTGGGTTCGCAACATCAAAATTCACAAAGCTGCAAGCTGGATTTATGGTTAGGTTAAATCTTATACAATTAGTTCCCGTGCAACAATCACCATTTCGCCTTGACTGAAAGGAAACAGTTGTATCAATGGAGGCAGAAAGATCGACATCAAACGTGGTGGCTGAGCAGGATTGGGAATGTAATTGCTCAAAAAAACAGATCGGAAGTAAGAATAAGAGTAAAGTTCTTTTCATACAGGGTCGTGATTAATTAGGACTAATATTCACGGCCTTTCTTAGTTATTGGAAATAAGCAGCAGAAAGATTAGATCCGCTGTAGTTTTTTGCAGGAAAGATTTTTGAGGTTGACAGGTCCTTGGTAGGATACGAATTTAAAGAACGGATGAAGCGCTAAATTAAAACCTGATTAGGAAGTGTGCAATAGTAAGATTCCTAATTATCCGACTAATTATTGAACATAAATTTCAATTCCCGTTATCAATCAGCTTGAAATTTGTTGTCTTGGCGGTGTCTTTTAGCAAAAGACCCCGTTGGAACGGAAATACTCTTATTGTCTCAGCGGGGTTTTTTGCTGAACCTAATGGGGATAGAAAGTATGCGGAAAGCTTTTGCAGATCAATCAATAATTTCACGGAATGGTTCTTAACTCAGGAGACTGTCTCAAAAGGGCGGTTTCTTTTCCTTACCAACTCCGAAATAAATTTGAAAGAATCATAGTAACATTTGCAAAAAATAAATATTTCGTTACTTATCCTTTTTTAAAAATCATTTCGTAGATTACTTTACTGCACAATTATTATTCTACCCTTGTCAATATTTCTCTCCTTTTCCCTCTGAATGATGGTTATATCACAATCCTATTAATAAATCTTCATTACCGTAACAAGTTTGCGCCTGCTCGCTGTCCCTATTAACTCTGCGATAATTTATAAAGTCTGCACCCGCACGACTTATTGGGGCTTTAGGAGTATTTCTATTACTCCATAACAAGCTGCGAAAATCTGCTCTATTAATACAACTTATCCGTTCGTGTAAAGCGAGTCTTTAAACTTATTATTCACTTTTTAAAACAAACATTTATGCAAAACTTCACTAGACCTGGCCTCCATTTTCTTTATGAAAGAACATGGAAGCCGTATGCTGTAAGTATTAAAATGTTGACAGGTGTTTTGTTGTTTTTNNTTGGGTTTGATCGTCTCCAAAACGTCATTATCCCAGACAGGATTCCCGGTTTGTACGAAGGGGCATGGTCAAACATTCTTACCACATTGTACCTCCAATGACTTGTCTGTGAGCCGGGCATTTCTAACCGGCAATTGCTTTTGTACGGCTGGCGAAACTGCAACGGGAACTTTGAATTTTGAGTTAACTAATAAAACAGGATCAACCCGAGCTTCTTTTGCTTTTTTTGCAGATTTAGTAGAAAAAGATGCTGGAGGAACTGTTTTGAATACAACCTATATAACGGATTGTGCAGCTCCCGTTCCCGGAGGTTCAACATCTATTATAACATTTAGTACTCCTGTTTCATATTTATGTGGCTCCACATTGACGCTTACCAATGTGTATCTGGCATGGACGGATGCTTCAGATAACAGGCAATGTCCTCTTGCTTTTTGTGATATTGCTCCCAAATGCGGAACACCAGCAGATATAACAATTACTCC
>VBAQ01000204.1:5634-6129 GCA_005883765.1 Bacteroidota bacterium | reverse complement strand
AAAACTGTTTATGTAAAAGATGCTGCCTCGCCTACGCCTTGTATTTATCAATTCGATGTGACTGTGGGTAGTAAAGCATGTTGCGTAGCTCCTCCAAAACCAACGGTGTGCGAAACCCCCGCGTCCTTGTGTGGTGATGGCACTGCTTCTCTAACAATATCTAATGCGGTAGCAGGAGACACTTACTATCTTACTCAGGATGCCGGAGGCGTAACGACTAGCAAGGTTGCCAGCACTTCGACGTTAACATTTACAGGTTTAACTCCGGGCAAAAACTTTTCGGTCTATGGCCAGGATATAGTAACTGGATCAACATGCAATGGTGTCGCAGCAACCTGCGCTGATTTAACGGGAACTTGTGCCGAAAGTGTAACTTCCAAGGCATCTGTTCCATCTGAAAAGATTGAACAATCACAGACGACTGTGAAAGCCTATCCAAATCCTTTCAGCGATGAGATAAAATTTGTGGTCACATCGCCGGTGGGTGGCAGAGGA
>VBAQ01000204.1:0-5571 GCA_005883765.1 Bacteroidota bacterium | reverse complement strand
TTTGCATTGAGTTTGCCAAGGCAACAAATCGCGAACACGGTTTATGTCTTAAGGATAGGCGACAAAAGATTGTCAGGGAAAATTTTACAGATCAATCAATAATTGTCATGGTTAGCAATTATACGAAGCCGTTCCGCATAAGCGGAGCGGTTTCTTTTTAAAATATAAAAAAAGATGATTTGATTAAAGTCAATTTTAAAAAAATGTTCCGGCCACACATTGTATTTCTAAAATTAAAGTTGTAACCTTACAACACTAATTTCTTTTTAATCCCCCACTCTCTGAAAACTGCATAAGTAACCCAACCTTCTGACCATCCCTAATTTCCAATTCTGAAAACTCCTTTTACAATTTATCGTATCCCTTCCACCGTCCAATGTTTAATGCAAATCCATAGCTCAACTGAGATTCAGTTATGCCATCCAATTCGTGAGACCATAATAAGGAACGTTCCTAAATGAGTAACGTTCTTGCATCAGTCCCTTTTGAAACATCCTGGTTAAACTATAACCATTTTAGTTGTAACAACTGATTACAGCAACATATACTGTTGCCATAAAAAGTATTTTATGAAGATTGATGAACAACGGTGTGGAACGTCACCTACAGAAAAATTTTTTAGTAGCGAATTCATTCTAATACTCGGTAATCCACCACCGCTATAGAACCATAACTATTCCATCTTTTCCTGCTGAATTTACCAACCACTTTCCTGGTAAGCCACTCTATAAAAATTTTATCATTTTAAACGAACCATTTATGAGAAAGAAAAAACTAAGTTTGATATCATCAGCGTTCCTTGTGGGACTCTTTTGCATTTTGGGAACGACTGTTTTGGCACAAACGTCTCCGGCTGATTGCAAATTGGGATGCACTTCAAATGACGTACAAATCAAGTCCGCTTATTTATCAGATATCAATGGAAATAAATTATCATCAGGTTTTGTCTGCCCACAGAGTGGTACGGCCACTGTTTATCTAACTTTAGAACTAACAACAAAAACACCGCGTGTAGGAGTCGTCATTTATGCTAATATTAAAAATTTCACAGGTGGAGTGATAGGGTCAACAATAGCAACGCCGTCACAATGCTTTGGAATTGCATTGAACCAACCCACCAATAAAGTTACCTTCCAGAACTCTTTCCTTTGGCCATGTGGAGTTCCGATCGTAATGACAGATGTATTTTTAGGATGGGGAACGGGAAATACAAATTTTTGTACAGGCACTGGTTTCCAATGTCCGGCCACCTCCTCGAAATGTTATTCTTTACCTCCGGGTCAATACATCGCCATCGAAACGCCCAGCGCGCAAAGCGCAAGCATTACACAGTGTGAAACCACGGTTGGCGGTGGAACGTCAATTTTCAACTTAACGTCAGTAAACGGAACTGTATCTAACAATGCGAATAATGTAACAATAAACTACTGGGAGACAAATAACAACGGTACACTTTCCAACTGCATTCCCACCTCAAGCCTAACCGCTTATGTTTCTGGGAGCAAAGATGTATATGCAAAAGTCAAAAATAGCTCAGACTCCACTGCATATTCGATATCAACAGTCACGCTAACCGTTGTTTCCAGACCAAGTACGCTTGCTTTGACCGGAAGTTCGATTTGCGCTTCAAATCCGGGAACAGGCACCATAAGCTCAACTAGTTCGCAAACCGGTGTGAGTTACCAGCTTCAAGACGGTTCAAATAACAATGTTCAATCACCAAAGACTGGTACGGGATCCGGACTCTCCTGGACGGCGCTTGCTGCCGGAACAAGCTACCATGTGGTATCTACAGGCGCCTCTCCAACTAATTGTTCGGCTGGAAGTAACAGTGTAGATGTGACCTCAGTTGCGAATCCAGTTGATCTAAATCTCACAGGAAGTTCAATTTGCGCCTCTGCACCTAACACGGGCACAGTCAGCTCGTCCAGTTCAGAAGCCGGAGTCAGCTATCAATTACAGGATGGCTCAAACAATAATGTGCAGTCAGCAAAGCCAGGGACGGGCTCAGGACTGACCTGGACAGGGCTCTCTGCAGGAACAGGCTATCATGTGGTGGCTACAGGAGCTGGCACAACCGCGTGTCAAGGCGGAAGCAATAGCGTCGGTGTAACCTCAGTGACAAATCCAGTTGATCTAAGTCTAACGGGAAGTTCGATTTGCGCGTCTGCACCCAACACTGGCACGGTGACTTCATCCACGTCACAATCTGGAGTCAGCTATCAACTAAAAGATGGATCAAATAATAGTGTTCAATCACCAAAGACTGGTACGGGATCCGGACTCTCCTGGACGGGGCTTGCTGCCGGAACGGGATATCATGTCGTGGCCACAGGAGCAGGTACCACAGCATGCTCAGGTGGAAGCAATAGCGTCGATGTAGCCTCGGTAGCAAATCCGGTTGATCTAAGTCTGACAGGAAGTTCCATTTGCGCGTCTGCACCCAACACTGGCACGGTCGCGTACTTCCCAAAGCGGCGTAAGCTACCAATTGAAGGACGGCTCCAACGTTAATGTCCAGGCAGCAAAAGCAGGCACAGGTTCAGGTCTTACCTGGACAGGACTTGCCGCTGGTACCGGTTACCATGTTGTGGCGACGGGTTCTGGCACAACTGCATGCCCGGGAGGAAGCAACAGTGTGGCTGTAACATCAGTTGCGAATCCGGTAGACCTTGCGCTCACCGGCAGTTCCATTTGTTCAAGCGCTCCGGGTACTGGTACAATTAGTTCTTCTACATCACAGACTAGCGTGACCTATCAACTGAAGGATGGTGCAAATAATAATGTACAATCAGCTCAATCGGGTACTGGCTCAGGGCTCACATGGAGTAATCTGGCAGTAGGTACCAGTTATCACGTCGTGTCAAATGGTGCTTCTCCCACCAACTGTACCGGCAGCAGCAATAATGTGAACGTAAGTTCGATTACAAACCCAACAGCACCCGCCGTTACCTATAATCCTCCGAATTGCGACCAGACTACATTTAGTATTACGATAACAGGCGTGATCAGCGGCGCCAGTTACACTGTGAGGGATAAGAACGGTGCCAACATTACAGGGATTTCTCCGGCAACGACTGTGGTGGCCCCCAACACAACCAATCTTACATTCAGCAATATCCCTACTGGCTCCGGCTATCAGGTTACTGTTACAAATAGTGGCTGTGCATCCACGGCAAGTACGTGTGGAGGTGCAGGAATCACTGCTCACAATAATATTCAACCTGAAAGCCTTAGTCAATCTGAAGCGAAAACCACAGTAAAAGCTTATCCCAATCCATTCAGCGATAGGATAAATTTTGTCGTAACCACCCCTGTAGGCGGAAAGGGAAACCTGGAAGTTTACAACATAATGGGACAAAGAGTAAAGACAGTTTATCAAGGTTATATTTCTGCGGGGACTCAGAATTTTCAATTGAGTTTACCGACTCAGCAGATTGCAAACCTGATTTATGTCTTAAGGATCGGCGATAAAAGAATCTCTGGAAAAATTTTGCAGGTTAATAATTAAGAATGCTCGTAAATCGACACAAAGGCGCTGCTGCAGCAGCGCCTTTTTCGTTTTATCACTCAAAATGGTAGAGCGCATACCAATTCCATGGCGATGGTAAAGTATGTCTTGATCTTCATTAATTTTTGCAAAAAAAATACTTTAATTTATGCTTGCATTTCCGAATTAAAATTGTAATCTTACTTTCTAATTCCTTTCTAATCCTGCTACTCCCTGATTTTAAGTATTCCCGACCTTCTGGACCCAGCGTAATCTCCAATTCTGAAAACTCCATTTGAAATTTCCCTGCGCCATTTCATCCAATGCTTATCAAGCAAACCGCCAGGTAAACTATATACAGTTTACTGATCCAATGATGAGATAATCACGCCCCGACACCTGTCCCTTATCAAAACTCACCTCGTTAGCCTCTAATTTCTAACCTTGAAAGGTATTGACGATGGCATGACTTCATGCTGTCGAGAAGTGTTTTATGAAATTTCGTGAACAGAAAAACAGTCCTGGATTTGAAAAAATATGTTTTAAGAACATATCAATATTAATGCTTGGCCTTCCACCACCTGTACAAGCTAAAGCCGCCTCCACTCATCCTACTAAATTCCAGAGCCCAATCCTGTTAAGCCACTCTTTTAAAACTATTATTCATTATTAAACGACTCGTTTATGAAAAATTTATTAGGTTATTTGTCGCAGTCTTTAAAACTGTGCGTCTTTGCTTTTTTTGTCCTGGTGTCGACAAAATCATTTGCGCAATCATTTAGTTGTCCGAATGCAAACCGATGTACCTCGAAAGACTTATCAATCGTGGGCGCATTTCTAACAGGTGGCTCGTGTGCGTGTTCCGCAACCGGAACTCAAACTGCGACCCTCAACATGACAATAAACAATACCACAGGATCCACCAGAACATCTTTTGCTTTTTTTGGAACCCTGGTGCAAACTGATCCTAATGGAACGCGTCATTTATCTTCTCTCTCGGGTTGCGGCGGCCCACTTCCCCCAAATACGATAACTACAATTGTGGTCAACTCGAGCATTACTTATAACTGCGACCAAACGCTGTCACTTGAAAATGTCTTTTTAGCATGGACGGATGCGTCTGGTGAATCTGTCTCGCGTTGCGCCGATATTCTAGCGGATGCCTGTGTCCATATTGCTCCAAAATGCGGAACGGCACCAGTAATTCCAATTAATCCTTTGCTGTCTCTTCAGACAACCAATACGGATGGTTGCACAGGCCGCTCCGAAGGACAAATTAAAATCACACCAATTGGCGGTAAGCCAAAGTATAGCGTAAAGCTAAAGCAAGGTGGTGTAACCGTAGCAGGTCCACAAAACAACGTTACATCAACCGGTTACACTTTTACAGGACTTGCTGAAGGCATTTACGACGCTGTTGTTACAGACTCGACCGGTTGCGTATATACCAAAAAGGATACATTGGGCAGTCATTTCTGTTGTACGGCACCGACAATTCAAACCAATGCAAGCAATGTTTCAGTTTGTGCAGGTGACCCAACCAGCTTCACCGCCAGCGCGACAGGAGGCAATCCCACGCCTACTATACAATGGCAAGAAAAAGTGGGCGCTGGTAGCTTTACTAACATTACTAACGGAGGAGTGTATTCCGGTGCGACCACAGGAACACTAAGCATATCCAACACCACAGGCAAGAACGGAAACCAGTACAGAGCTGTTTTCACCAGCGCTGGATGTGACCCGGTAAATAGCGCGGCAACCCTTACGCTTTATGCTCTGCCTCCATCACCCAACACAGTCTATCATGCACCGCCGACGTGCAACGACTCAACATTTAGCGTAGAAGTAACAAATGTCTTCGCCAGTGCTACTTACACCATTACAGACAAAAACGGGGACAATATACCTGGCGTACAACCGGGTAACTCCATCCACACTTCAAACACAAACGATATTACCTTTAGCCACATTCCGGCTGGCTCGGGATATATTATAAGTGTGGTCACAGACAATAATTGTTCTCCAAGTAACTCTCCAACAGTTTGTGGAACACCTACTACAATCAATCGGGCTACATCACG
>VBAQ01000203.1 GCA_005883765.1 Bacteroidota bacterium | reverse complement strand
ATATCCAAATCCATTCAGTGACAAAATAAATTTTGTTGTGACTACGTCGATCAGTGGAAAGGGTACCTTGGAAGTATACAACATGATGGGACAAAAAATAAGAACCGTTTACCAGGGATTTATTTCGGCAGGCACACAGACTTTCCAGATGAGTTCCCAAAAACAACAGGTAGCAAATTTGATTTATGTCTTAAGAATCGGCGATAAGAAAGTTTCCGGAAAAATTTTGCAGATCAACCAATAAGTTCTTTCAATTCATTTCTTAAAATAAGAAACCGTCTTGCTTATGGCGGGG
>VBAQ01000202.1 GCA_005883765.1 Bacteroidota bacterium | reverse complement strand
CTTGCCAGCTGCACGAAGGACAACAATTAATAATCAGTAATTAATAATTCGGAGTCTTTCAGAAATGGGCTCAATCCTCCACTCTCTTTAATCTCATGCTGGTAACGGGAGCAACAATGAGAGGGAATTTTTCAACAGTTACATTGCTTACGTCAAGTCCAAATCCCCTTTCTTCGGAAAGACTGATGTCTTTCAACCAGAAATATAATTTCATTATGATTCTCTCTATAATCGGAAGGTCATTGTCCTGGCTCAAATATTTTTCCATGACTATGAATTGAAAATCGCCAACGGTGTTACTTCTCTCCAGGCTTTCGTAGCGGCTGGTAATATTTACTTCTTTGTTGGCTACAAGATCTTCTACCACTTTTCTGAACATTAAATTGATCCTCGGCTCAACTCTGAAGCCAAGCCGGAATTCAACGCGAATAATATCATTGGGAATGATATGATCAACTTTGTACTCGCTTGTGTAAGGATCGTCCAAGGTGTCTACGTGTACGAGCCAATAAATGTCGGCGCGTTTTGGTTTTTTATTGAGAATAGAGTAAATGATCTTATGTTCAATTTCTTTCGGGTTGTCGGCACTGGTAAGATAAACCAGGTGTGTTGCGTATTTTGGCACTGATCTGTCGTTGCTCAACTCCTGTATTTTAGGAATATAATTTTCAAGCCTTACAAACTCCACATACCGGTTCTTAATTTTCCTGCTTTTGAACCAGATATACATGATCAAATACAAACCTCCGCCGACGATCATTGTCACATATCCTCCGTGAGGAAATTTATTAAGGTTGGCAATAAGAAAGCTGAGTTCAATTGTTAAGTAAACGATCAGGTAGACGTAGATCAACCACGACTTGACCCGCCGTGATATAAGGAAATTTGAAAACAGGATTGAGGTAGCGATCATACAAAGTGTAATCGCCAGGCCGTAAGCAGCACCCATGTTTGTTGATTTCTGGAAATATAGCGTGATGCCTATGCAGCCAAAGAACAACAGAAAATTCATTCCCGGTACGTATAATTGACCTCTCTCTTCGGTAGGGTAGCCAATGCGAAGTTTTGGCCATAAGTTTAGTCTCATAGCTTCGCTTACCAATGTAAACGATCCACTGATCAGCGCCTGGCTGGCAATAATTGCAGCAGCCGTGGCAATCAGAATTCCAAATAATCTGAACCATTCCGGAATAGTTCCATAAAAAGGATTTCCCACTGAGACATCGAACACCTTGTTGCTGTAGTTAGCCAATAACCAGGCTCCCTGGCCCAGATAATTCAGGATAAGACAGGTTTTTACAAAAATCCACGAGTAACGAATATTCCATCGGCCGCAATGTCCAAGATCGGAGTACAACGCCTCTGCACCGGTTGTGCAAAGAAAAACTGCCCCTAAGATCCAAAAGCCTTTTGGATAGAGCGTCAACAATCTTATTGCATAGTGCGGCGAGAACGCCTTTAAAATATACCAGTCATCTGCCAGGTGACTAATGCCCACCACAGCAAGCATAACAAACCAGAGCGACATGATCGGGCCAAATAATTTACCGATGGACGCTGTTCCAAATTGCTGAACAAAAAATAAAAGAGTAAGTATGCCAAGCACAATATAAATGATCGTCCAATCACCTATTTCACCGATGCCAGGCAATTGACGCAAACCTTCCGCTGCGGCAGTTACCGAAATAGGAGGGGTGATCATACCATCAGCTATCAGCGCGGCTCCGCCTAGCATAGCTGGTAAAACCAACCATCGCTTTTGTCTCCTTACCAACGCGTATAAAGAAAAAATTCCTCCCTCACCCCGGTTATCTGCCCGCAAGGTTAGTATCACATACTTTATGGTTGTTTGAAGGGTTAGCGTCCAGATAATACAGGACAGTCCTCCAAGGATCAACTCTTCGCTGATAACTTTTCCGTTGACAATTTCATTTAGAACGTAGAGTGGTGAAGTGCCTATATCTCCGTAAATAATTCCGAGGGCTATCAATAATCCGGCGAAAGTGACTCTATTGGTCGGTATTCTCACTTTTGTGAAATTGTTTATGTCCTGGTTGAGGTTTTGTGTCTGTCAGGGCATCCTGCAAATGTATGTCCAAAATAAATTACAAACACAATTTGCGAAAAAGCCCCATGCTGATTGGATAAGAAAAATTTTGGCAGCAACCTTCGGCATTTTTTTATTGTCTTCTAACATGTCATTAACAAGTTTATGGCATTACAGGCAAAATAAAAACGCCAATTTTGCCTGCAATCTTTAATTTTAATAAGCAAAAAATCAAAGTTTTATGGTTAGAAAGCGATTGCTTTTTGTTTTGATTTGTGGTTTTGCTGTCGGCAGTATCCTGAGAGCTCAAAAAATCGTTTATTCCGAACCTGACAGGGATGATAATCGCCGGATGAATTTTGACGTAGTTGGAAAGGTTAGTGGAAATTTCCTGGTGTACAAAAATATCAGGAATAGAAACTGGATCACCCTATTTGATAACAACATGAAGGCGATAACAAAGGTAGAACAGGCTTATTTGCCCAATGACCGCCTCATCAATATTGATTTTTTTCCATACAACGATTTTTTTTATGCCATTTACCAGTATCAAAAGAGAAACACAGTCTACTGCGAGGCCGTGAAATTGGATGGAAGTTGTAAAAAACTATCGGATGCGATCGAGCTGGATACTACGCATATTGGTTTTGCTGCGAACAATAAAATTTATAGCGTCATTTCCAGCGAGGATAAGAGCAAGATCATGGTATTTAAGATCAATAGTAAGAATAGGGAGAGATATCTTATCACAACGAGCCTTTTCGATGACAGCTTGCACTTGCTGAAGAAAAGCGCATTGAGCATGCCCATGGAAGATCATAATGACTACCTTGACGAATTTAACGTAGACAACGATGGTGATTTTGTATTTACAAAATTTTCCCGCCAAAATAGTGATATGATCAGTCGTGCTGCCATGGTCATAAAATCAGCGCAGGCTGATTCCTTTTTTATTAAAGATATTGACATTGAAAAAAGATATTTGGATGAGCTGCATGTGAAAGTCGACAACTTCAACAAGCGTTATTTCCTAACCTCCTTTTATTACAAAGAGCGTCGTGGTAATATTGACGGATTTTATTTTTATGTATGGGATAAACAAACGGCCACACCTGAGATGGAAAATATCGTGAGCTTTGGTGACGAGCTGCGAAGAGATGCCAGGGGAGATGCTAATTTAAAAATGGCTTTCAACGATTATTTTGTCCGCAATATCATTATCAAAAAGGATGGTGGTTTTATCATCGGTAGCGAGGCGTTTTATACTACTTCAAGGTACAATAGCTGGAACCGGTGGGATTATCTTTATGGTTCACCATTCATGAGTCCGCTCGACTATTATTATTACTCTCCTTATTATAACAGTTTGTGGTATCGTTCCAGATTTTATAACAACCCGCAGAACGTACGATATCACGCTGACAACATCGTCATTCTTTCTTTCGACAAAACGGGAAAACTACAATGGAACAATGTGATCGCAAAGGAACAATATGATGACGAGACCGACGATCTCATCTCTTACCAGTTAATGAATACCGGTGGGCAACTTCATTTTCTGTTTAACATGGAAGAAAGGAGGATCAATTTATTGAACGATTACACGGTGGCTCCGGGAGGAGAGATAAACCGTAACCCCACTTTGAAAAACCTTGATAAGGGATTTGAGTTTATGGCTAAGTATGGCAAGCAGGTGAGTTCGCACCAGATGATCATCCCCTGTTTGTATAGAAATAATATTTGCTTTGCTAAAATTGATTTTAACTAAACCAAACCAACATAATCCATATCCGTGATTGGCATCTTCAGACAAAAAACCCCGGCCAATATTATAGTATTGCTGTTTTTCGGCTTGCTGATAAAACTGCCGATGTTCCTGCATCCGCATATACCATCTGTTCAGCCTAAAGACGGTATTCTATTTCACGCAATCTTAAATTTCTTACAAGCCACGGGCAAAACGACGCCGATCCTGTATCCTTTTTTGACTTTTTTACTGCTCTTTACGCAAGCCATTACATTGACGCAGGTCATCAATAATTATCGAATGATGAACCGCCCCAACTACTTACCCGGCATGTCATACATCCTGATCACTTCATTTTTTTCGGAATGGAATTATTTTTCTGCACCATTATTGTTAAACACGTTGTTGATTTTTATCCTGGGTTGGCTGTTCAAAATTTATAATCATCCCAGGGCAAAGGGCATCATCTTCAATATTGGCCTTGCCATCGGAGTGTCAACATTCATCTTTTTTCCTTCACTCAGTTTTGTCATATGGGTCTTTGTCGCACTAATGATCATGAGACCTTTTCGAATTAACGAATGGCTCCTTTGTTTACTGGGAATCACCACACCATATTATTTCTACGGTGTTTATCTTTTTTTGACCAAGCAGTGGAACCTTGAAAAAATTCTTCCTTACCTCAGCGTGAAAATTCCTTCACTTCAACAATCGATTTGGCTGGCGTCGAGCGCTCTTTTGCTGATGGTCCCTTTTCTGGCAGGTGGATATTTTGTGCAGGACAACCTGCGTCGCATGCTAATCCAGATACGAAAGGGGTGGAGCCTGATACTAATTTATTTGCTTGTTGCTATATTCGTTCCTTTTGTGAATACCAGCAATACCTTTGAAAATTGGGTGATGGCGACGGTACCTTTTGCTGCCTTTCATAGCTGCGCCTATTTTTATCCGCCCCGCAAATTGTTTCCATTGCTCCTCTTTTGGGTGTCCGTGGCGTTTGTATTGGTTTATCAATATTACGGACCAGGCTGGGAGTAATAAAAGTGAATAGATAGTAGATAAAAATCCTTAGAAAAATTTATTGTGACCTTGTTTACTCCTTTATCTTTTACCTGCTCACATTATCTTTGCATTTTAAAGTTGATATAGCTATGAAATTTGGAGTTGTCGTCTTTCCAGGGTCAAATTGCGATCGGGACATACATGATGCACTGACGTACGATCTGAACCAGCATGTCATCATGCTTTGGCATAAGGATCAAGATCTGAGTATGTTTTCGACTGAAGACTGCATCATTTTGCCAGGTGGCTTTTCCTATGGTGACTACCTGCGTTGCGGTGCCATTGCCAGGTTTAGCCCGATCATGCAGAGCGTAATTGAGTTCGCCAATTTCGGAGGAAAAGTGTTGGGTATTTGCAATGGTTTCCAGATCCTGTGTGAGACACATTTACTGCCTGGTGCTCTTTTGAGAAATGCAAATCAGCAGTTTGTTGGAAAAAACGTATTTATAAAAGACGCAAGCGGCCGGGTTTACAAGATCCCGGTTGCGCACGGTGAGGGCAGATATTGAGGCCAATGACCAGGTGATTTTCAGGTATTGCGATGAGAGTGGAAATATAACAGAGGAATCAAATCCCAATGGATCGTTAAGAAACATTGCCGGTATCTGCAACGCGAACAGGAATGTCTTCGCGATGATGCCTCACCCGGAACGGGCTTGTTCATCGGTGCTGGGAAATATAGATGGCAGAGAGATCCTTAAAAATCTCTTAATGGCCGAACAGTTGGTGAACCAGGGCTAGTGACTGTTTGCACTTTACCAGGTGTCCCGGTGATGGTCAGATCCAGGAACCAGAAACCAATGACCAGCAATTTTTAACAGTTATATAAAATTTAAAAGAGCATTTTTGTATTGAAATAATTTGTTTGATGAAGAACCTACTTGTCTTTGTTTTTTTGTTTTTTGCGGGGTGGTCTGTTCATGCACAAAACCCCTATGCTCAAAGTCCGGTAAGCTGGAGTTTTAGCAGTAAAAAGATTTCGGATAAAATTTTCGAGGTACACCTAACCGCGAACATTCAAGCGGGATGGCATTTGTATTCCCAGGACCAACCTGATGATGCCATAGCCGCGCCCACGAATGTTAAGATCTATAATAATCCCTTACTCAAATTGGATGGAAAAGTGAAGGAGGTGGGGAATCTGGAAAAATATAAGGATAAGATTCTCGGTATCTCAGCACATCAATACTCAAATAAGGTCGACTTTGTCCAAATGATAAAAACAAGGTCAAATGCAAAAACAAATGTTTCGGGCAGTGTAGAATTTCAAACCTGTGACGATAAGAAATGTCTTCCTCTAAAAACTGTTAACTTCAATATCGCCTTAAAATAGTAACGGATGCATTGAAAGAATATACCGACGAGCTTTTTATAAGGCTCGTTTCTTTTTTAAAGATCGAATGATGAATTATTTTGCACGTATACCTGCCTTCAGCCTGTTTTTGATTTTCTGCTCTGTGTCACTCTTTTCCCAGGAACCGGTAAACTATAGCTGGGACATCTCCTCGAAAAAAATAAGCGAAAACAAGTATGAACTGATTTTTTCGACAACGGGAGTAACGGGTTGGCAATTATACTCACCTGCACAAACAATTCCGGAGCTTACCACAACGGAATTAAAATTCGGTGACTCTGCGATTAGTCTTGTACAAGGCTTCGCTGAAATTGGACCGCCAAAGAAAGTCAAAAGTCAGGCGTGGGATAACGAAACGGTGAAGATCTATGAAGGAAATACAGAATGGAAAGCAGCAATCTCTATTTCGGGTACTGTCCCGGCAAAGCTCCAAGGTGAGTTAACCTACAGCTATGGCCGCGGCAACGAATTTTACACCGGTGTCTTTCCATTCAATGTGCCATTAGAAGGCGGCATTACGAACGCTCCAAGGATAAAGATCCCCAGTATCGATATAAATAATCCTGTCAATAATTGCGGAGACGATGTTGATAAACATACAAGCATATGGGGCATCTTCATTTTAGGCCTGTTAGGCGGATTTATTGCTTTACTGACGCCTTGTGTTTTTCCAATGATCCCCCTCACAGTCTCTTTTTTTACGAAACAGGGACAGAATAGGAGAAAGGGAATATTAAACGGCGTCGCGTATGGGTTTGCAATTTTCCTGATCTATGTGTTATTGAGTCTGCCATTTCACATTTTTCATGCTTCGCCGCAAGTATTGAATAATTTTTCAACCAATGTGTGGTTGAATCTTTTTTTCTTTGCCATCTTCATAGTATTTGCCATTTCTTTTTTTGGATATTTTGAAATTACACTACCGGCTGGTTTGGCCAATAAAGCGAGTGCGCGTTCAGGGCTTGATACAGCAGGAATTTTTTTTATGGCGTTTACACTCGCCATTGTCTCTTTTTCTTGCACCGGTCCCATTTTAGGTTCTTTGTTAGCAGGAACTGCTGCTCAGGGCTCCTGGCCGCTGACAGCAGGCCTTGCTGGCTTTGGCTTCTCCCTGGCGCTGCCCTTTACCGTGTTCGCCATTTTCCCGAATTGGTTGGGTTCATTGCCTAAATCCGGCGGTTGGTTGAATTCGGTAAAAGTGGTCTTAGGATTTTTAGAAATTGCTATGGCGATAAAATTTCTTTCCAACGCGGATCTTGTGAAACAATGGGGGCTGTTAAAAAGGGAACTCTTCATGGCGTTGTGGATTGTAATCAGTATTGTCATTCTTTTATATTTATTTGGAAAAATTCGTTTTCCTCATGACTCACCGGTTAAAAGTTTTTCAAAGACGAGAATTGGATTCATTGTATTATTTGCCGCGGCAACAATATATTTTATACCGGGGGTGACTAACACAAAATGGGCTAATTTGAAACTGATCAGCGGATTCCCGCCACCGCTGTGCTACAGTATGTATTCAAATCCTATCAATTGCAAACGAGGATTTGAACCCTTGAGAGATTACGAGCTCGCCTTACAAAAGGCGCGAAAAGAAAATAAACCAATATTGATTGATTTCACAGGGTGGGCCTGCGTAAACTGCCGGCGAATGGAAGAAGCAGTTTGGACAAACCCAACTGTTGATAGCCTGATGCGAAAAGAATTTGTGGTTGTCTCTTTGTACGTAGACGAAAAGAGGAAGTTGCCCATACAGCAACGCATGGTGTATAAGGGATCTGAAGGCGACGAAAGATCAATTGTAACCGTTGGCGACAAGTGGTCAAATTTCGAGATTGAAAATTTTCATGGTGCTTCGCAACCTCAGTATGCGATCATCAGCACAGAAGAAAAAGCACTTACGAAAACGAAAGGGTACACTCCGGAAGCAGAAAAGTTCGCCGATTGGCTGGAATGTGGACTGCAAGCGTTCGCAAAAAGAGAATAATGGCTGATGATTGTAATCAGTAATCTGAGATTCATTTCTTCTTAAATTACTCCAATGAAACTACATACTATACTGGGTGCAGGAGGGACGGTGGGTAATCAATTACTCCCCGTATTGCAGCAGAACAATGAAAGAGTAAGACTGGTCTCAAGAAAAGCGCAACCATCAGCAAATGCCGAGGCAGTTGCGGCAGATGTTACCAACTTTGAACAAACATTGAATGCAGTAAAGAGTTCTGATGTTGTGTATCTGGTCATTGGTCTTGCTTATGATATTCGAGTATGGAAGGAAAGCTGGCCGAAAATTATGACGAATACAATTGATGCCTGCAAAGCAAATGGCAGCAAACTTATTTTTTTCGACAATGTGTATATGTACGGGAAAGCGGATGGAGTAATGACAGAAGAAACTCCATTTAATCCAATTAGCAAGAAGGGAGAAGTAAGAGCAACTATTGCTACGCAATTATTAAATGAAATGAAAGCCCGCAACATACAAGCATTGATTGCAAGATCTGCAGACTTTTACGGGCCGGTTGGTTTTTCTATCAGTGCCGCGAATATGCTTGTGTTTGGAAATTTGAAAAAAGGAAAGAAAGCGCAATGGCTCGTGAATGCAAAAACACCTCATTCATTCACTTATGTTCCTGAAGCTGCTAAAGCATTATACATGCTTGCCAATAGACAAGATGTATTTGGACAAACCTGGCATATGCCTACTGCGAATAACCCGTTAACGGGGGAAGAATTTATAAAAGAAGCCGCGAGAGAAATGAAATCAAATGAAGGATATTCTATTATCTCAAAAGGGATGATGCTTTTGGCTGGATTATTTAACAGGACAATTAAAGAATCGATCGAAATGGCTTACCAAAACGAATTTCCGTATTTGTTTGACTCTTCTAAGTTTAATAAAGCGTTCAATTTTGAACGTAGATCTTACCAGGATGGAATAAAAGAAACTGCGAAATGGGCATTGGAACAAAAACTGTAATTTGAATTAGTGTCAAGATTGCAGAATAATGAACAGAACGTACAAGGGTGCGACGCAACAGGGGCCTAATAGACATTCTTAAGTTCGGTATATAAATTAAAAAATCCCGAAGCTCAGTTTGTTCTGAGTATCCGGGATTTTTCAGTTAGGTGTCATTCTGTACCGGCCGACCCCAAGGCAAGCGGACAGCGAACATTCTTTTAGAAGAACATTGCAATTACAGGTTGGAGATACAGAACGACAAGAAAGTATCGCGGATTGAATGATCAAATGGATTTCGCGTGATGTCAATTCGCAATAATCCGTGTAATCAATTACAAAATCCGTGCAATCAGTGATCAAAGAGCGATTTGTTTTTGCATCATCATCTTGCGCAAATTAATGAGTCCATAGCGCATGCGGCCTAAAGCAGTGTTGATGCTGCAGTTGGTCATCGATGCAATTTCTTTGAAGCTCATATCTGCATAGTGACGAAGGATGATTACTTCGCGCTGGTCTTCAGGTAACTGATCCAGCATGGCGCGGACACGATCATGACTCTGGCGCTTCATCATCCTGGTTTCGGCGCTGTCATCTGAGAAGCTCAACACCTCAAAGATGTCTTTGTCATCGCCATTTTTGATAGTTGGGGTACGCTTCACCTTACGGAAGTAATCCACACAAAGGTTGTGAGCGATCCGCATAGCCCAGGGCAAAAATTTACCCTCTTCGGTATAACGACCGCTACGCATGGTGTCAATGATCCGGATGAACACATCCTGGAAAATATCTTCGGCCAGATATTTGTCCTTTACTAAAAATAAGATGGAAGTGTAAAGCTTATCCTTGTGGCGGAGCACAAGCGTTTCCAGGGCTTCCAGGTTTCCATCGACGAACAGATTGATCAGTTCGTGATCGGTTTTTTTCATTAAAGCTTTCATAAACTCCTACAGGTTGTTTAGGTTTTCGGATATTGGTTTACTCTATAAACAGTAGTTACTTAACGATGATGTGGGCTAAAGGCTGTGTAGAAGTTGTACGATAGGCGAGTTTGAGTTTTTGGTTTTTCATAATTTGGATATTGTAGATTAAAAGTAGAATTATTTTTTAAAATTCCAAATATTTTTATTGCCGGCACAATAAATTTTTCGGTCGAAAAACTGTTAACATAAGCCTTAAATTTTCTATTACAGAAGGGTTTACATTTGCAGACTGAAAAATGGACAAATTAATAAAAGAGAAAAAACACCCGGAAATCAGAACCGTAAATTCCACAGGAAACATCCTAATCAAAGGGGCAAGAGTTCACAACTTAAAAAATATAACGGTAGAAATTCCCCGTAATAAACTGGTGGTTGTAACCGGCGTGTCTGGATCCGGCAAATCATCTTTGACCATTGACACATTATACGCGGAGGGTCAGCGGCGTTATGCGGAAAGCTTGAGCGCTTATGCCCGTCAATTCCTGAACCGGATGAACAAGCCTGATGTGGATTATATTAAAGGTCTGTGCCCGGCGATAGCGATTGAACAGAAAGTAATTGCCAGGACGCCACGTAGCACGGTCGGTAGTATGACGGAAATCTACGATTACCTGAGGTTGCTGTTTGCCAGGATCGGGAAAACCATTTCGCCTGTTTCCGGCAGACAAGTAAAAAAAGATGATGTAACCGATGTTGTAAAGGCCATCACTCAATTTCAGGTCGGCGACAAGGTTTATATTCTCACAACATTCAAGCAGCATAAGAATCGTGATATAAAAGAAGAGTTGAATATTTTGGTGCAGAAAGGTTTTTCGAGGGTGTACGTTCCTGAGACATCAGAGGAGAAGGGGGAAATTCTCCGCATTGAGGACCTTGTTTCGTTACCAGAAAAAGCATTGAAAGAAAAACTCACGCCTGGGGGTTCACATTTACCTATCTACATTCTCATTGATCGGATCGTGGTGAAAGATTTCGATGAAGATGACAAGCATCGACTGGCTGATTCCATCGGCACAGCATTTTATGAAGGAGAAGGTGATGTCTACCTGGAGATACAGTCTGAAACCAGGAGTCGGGAGTCCATAGTCGGGAGTCGGGAGTCGGGAGTCGATAGTCGAAAGTCGGGAGCCGGGAGTCAAACGCAGGACTTATTACTTCATTTTAATAATCGCTTTGAGCTGGATGGAATGCAATTTGAAGAGCCGGTTCCTAACCTTTTTAATTTCAATAATCCTTTTGGCGCATGCCCCACCTGCGAAGGCTTTTCCCAGGTATTGGGAATTGACAGCGATCTTGTGATCCCTGACAAACGACTAAGCGTATATGAGGGCGCAGTAGCTCCCTGGAAGGGAGAAAAACTTGGCTGGTGGAGAGAACAATTTGTCAAAGGAGCCAGAAAAATAGATTTCCCGGTTCATAAACCAATTGCTGATCTTACCGACGAACAATACAAATTATTGTGGCAAGGAGCGGGCAAGGTATACGGCATTAACGATTTTTTTAAGGAGGTTGAACAGAATCTTTACAAAGTTCAATACAGGGTATTGCTTAGTCGGTACAGGGGGAGAACACAGTGTCCGGATTGCAAAGGTTATCGTTTGCGAAATGAAGCTTTGTATGTCAAAATTGATGAAAAGCATATCGGGGAGCTGAGCGAAACGCCGGTCAAGTATTTGAAGCACTGGTTTGATGCGTTGGAAAAAAAATTATCAGAGTTTGATCAACAAGTG
>VBAQ01000194.1 GCA_005883765.1 Bacteroidota bacterium | reverse complement strand
CTTTTTGGATCTGAGTCAATGGCACTTCGCTGAACAAACATACAGAAGCAACTTCGGTCTCAGTACCGATGCAATATTCACTAACGATAAAAAATTCCTTTAGTCGGGGAATGACCGCAATAGGTATTAACCCCACATCAATCTGGTCCCTCATCAATAGGTCAGCCAACCGCGCAGGAGTTTCCTCGATAAGCTCGATCTCGTTTGCAATGGGGGAAAGTTTTAAGCCATAGACCAAAGGGCGCGTGTTCAAATAGCTAACAACCCCAACTTTTATCTTCTTGCTCAATTAGGATATTTTTGCGGCAGCAAAGGTAAAGGACTGACCATTTTTTTAAATGAGAAATAACATATCTAAGGTTATTTCTAAAATATATAGCCAAATTAATACTGTCATTTTCCCAGACCAAATAAAAACACTCCAAGATTTTTGCATTATGGACTGATTGTTTAAATTGCCTACTTGTTTCAAAACCCTATCTAAATTCATTAAAAAAAAATTCTATGATACATCGGCTTTTTACGGCAGGCACCTTCACAATACTGATACTATTCATACTCATTCTTCAACCTGCTTGTAAAAAAGATAATGTGACACCTGCCGAGACTGTGTGTGATGTAAAAGGCACCTACTCAGGAACAAGCACTACCTCTACAGGAGTAACTTCAACCATGACGTATAGGCTGCAAGACAACAATTTTGCGACAAGTAGCGTATCTCCTGCTGGACCCATGGTCACTTTTGGCGGTTATAGAAATACTTGTGATAGTGTTTTTATTTCGGCTTATTATACCACTAATAGTAGTTATTACTTACTCAAAGGTCAACTTCTGAATAGCAGAACAACCATCAGCGGTACTTATTCGAATTTAACAACTCCAAGCGATTTTGGAACTTTTAGCATAAGTAAATAGAAAGAAAGAATGATTTTTTTTATTTACAAGCGCCATTTGTGACGTCTAGTAATGAAACGTGAGTTTTAAGTCAATTTACCATCCGCCCAGAACTTTGGAAACCTGGTTGAACAATGCTAGTAGTCTGACCATCTTTACTAACCTCTAATTCAGCAATGACCAAGAATGGAGCTTAATCAACCTCGGACTTTTATCTTCTTGCTCAATTAGGTTATTTTTGCGACAGCAAAGGTAAAGGACGGAAGCACTTTTGTAAAATCAAAACATGGAATTGACGACTCTCACTTCTATTTCCCCCATTGACGGCCGTTACCGCAAACATGTACAGCATCTTGATGAATACTTTTCTGAATACGCATTAATAAAATATCGTGTTTTTGTTGAAATTGAGTATCTCTTTTTTTTAGCTGACAAAAAATTCTTTAAACTTTCCAACAAAATATCAAAACGCCTAAAAAAATTGCGCCACGATTTTGGCCTTGAGGATGCGCAGGAAGTAAAGCAAATTGAATATACTACCAATCATGACGTAAAAGCAGTAGAGTATTTCTTAAAAAATGAATTAAAAAAAAATGGAGCGGAAGATGTAAAAGAATGGGTTCACTTTGGGTTAACGTCACAGGATATCAATAACACGTCTATTCCATTGTTATGGAAGCATGCAATAGAATACGAATACCTTCCTTCATTGCTGAACCTTAATGCACAGTTGAAACTGTTGGCAAAAAACTGGAAGGATATCCCAATGCTGGCGCATACCCATGGACAACCCGCCAGTCCTACAAGACTGGGAAAGGAGATAATGGTCTTCGTAGAAAGAGTCGAGAATCAAATAGAGCAATTAATCAATATTCCTTTTACCGCCAAATTCGGAGGAGCAATCGGAAATTTTAATGCGCACTACGCTGCTTTTCCCAAATCAGATTGGATAAAACTGGCGAATGAATTTGTAGAAAAGAACCTTTGTTTAACAAGAGTACAGTACACCACGCAAATTGAACATTACGATAATCTTGCCGCACACTTTGACTGCCTGAAACGTATCAATAACATATTTATTGATCTCTGTCGTGATGCCTGGTTCTATATTTCGATGGACTATTTTAAGCAAAAGGTAAAAAAAGATGAGGTGGGCTCATCCACAATGCCTCATAAAGTCAATCCTATTGATTTCGAAAATGCAGAAGGAAACTTTGGTATGGCAAATGCTATGTTTGAACATCTTTCTTCAAAACTACCTGTGTCCAGATTGCAAAGGGACCTTACAGATTCCACTGCGCTTCGCAACCTCGGTGTGCCATTTGCACATACCTTGATCGCGTTTAAGTCGGTGGAAAAAGGGCTGGGTAGCGTGGTCATTAACGACTCAAAAATCTACGCCGACCTGGAAAACAACTGGGCTGTGGTGTCCGAAGCTATTCAAACCATTTTGCGAAGAGAAAATTATCCTGAACCTTATGAGGCACTAAAACAGCTAACCAGGGGCAATAATCACCTGGATAAGAAATCAATTCACGAATTCATTGACAGGCTCAAGATCAATGATGAAGTAAAGAAAGAATTGAAGAAAATCTCGCCCCATAACTACACAGGTATGGTGAATTTTAAATAAATTTATCGCTTCAACCACCATACCCCCTGTTAATGAGACAAGCCTTATTCCTCCTCCTATTTATTCCCAATTTTTTATTGGCGCAGGTAAACCTTAACCAGGGGCTTGTTGCCTACTACCCGTTTAGTGGCAATGCAAATGATGCAAGCGGAAACAACAACAATCCGGTCTTTAACAATGCGACATTGGCTGCCGACAGGTTAGGAAATCCAAACAGTGCGTACTCTTTCAATGGGGTTGACAACTACATTCGAATACCTAATAGCCCATCTTTAAATCCAACAAACCAAATTTCTATTTGTGCATGGGTTAAAGTTGCGGGGTTTTACCAGGGGAAATGCCATGGGAATAACATCGTAATGAAAGGGGACGCAGACTATTTGCAGGGCAATTATATGATCCGGTTTGACGATAATATTTACACCTCCATGCAGAATTGCGCCACGTCAATCCCGGATGTCAACCACGAAAATTTTTTTGGAATCAATTCCTACAGTGCATCTTCATTCGGTGGCTATACGCCTTTTATTCAACCAGGGGAATGGTATAGCGTTGTATATACTTGTGATGGAACAACAGCAAAACTGTATGTGAATTGCCAATTGAGAACTTCCGGTCCCGCAAGCGGCGTGACTTTCAGCAACAGCTATGATCTTTTTTTAGGAAGATTAAATGATTCACAATACCCTTATTGGTTTAATGGCGCAATGGATGAAGTGAGAATTTACAATAGGCCGCTCAATATCGATGAAGTAAAGGCGTATGGTAATTGTGTTGCGTGCTCTACTCAAAGTGATTTTTCTATTCAACAAGATGCTTGTAATCGATTATCCGTGTCATTTTTATCAAATCTCAATACATATAATTCAATTGAATGGGAATTTGGAGATGGAAATACAATAACGGGTGTATCGAATCCCTCACATTTATATAATAACTATGGCAATTACCCGGTAAAATTGATTTTGAATCATGATAATAACTGCAGTGACACTATTCTAAAAACAATCAGTGTGGGTGTTCAAAATGACAATCAGCTTATTCTTACGAAGGATACTACTATTTGCTTTGGTTCGTCAAAACAATTGCTAACAAAGCCGTCTCTAAGCTTCTGCTGGTCGCCGTCTAGTTTCCTGAATGATTCGAATTCTGCGAATCCGGTTACATCAACCCAACAAGATATTACTTACTATTATACAGCAGTGGCTAGCGGCGCAAACCTAATCGTAAACGGAGATTTTAATGGGGGCAATAATGGATTTAGTTCCGGGTATAATTATGCCAACCCGAATGTTACCGAGGGAGAATATTTTGTAGGAACAAGTCCCCAAGCCTGGAATTCCGCATTGAGTAATTGCGGAGATCACACCACCGGCAATGGGAAGATGATGTTGGTGAATGGCTCACCGGTCCCTGATGTGAAAGTGTGGACAGAAACGGTGCTCGTTACTCCAAATACGAACTACGCCTTCTCGACCTGGATACAAGCTCTCTGGCCACCGAATCCGGCGCAATTGCAATTTTCAATTAATGGAAAGGATATTGGCACTCTCATTACCGCAAGCCTTCCAACCTGCACCCTGACTCAATTTTACACAACCTGGAACTCTGGAAATAATACGAGCGCAACCATCTCTATTGTAAATAAGAATACCGAGATACAAGGCAATGATTTTGCTTTGGACGATATTTCATTTGCTCCTGTTTTTATCAAAAGAGACTCGGTAATTATAAGAGTTGACAAACCCATGGTAAAAACGAACAACGATACATCAATTTGTTCGTCAGGTCAGGTACAATTAAACACAACGGGAGCGGCCAGTTACGCGTGGACGCCTACCGCAGGGCTGACCAATTCCAATATTGCGAATCCTGTTTCCAGTCCAAATTCAACGACGCAATACATTGTGACAGGAACTGCACTCAATGGATGCACGGCCAAAGACACAGTTAACATTAATGTTTATCCAAGCCCAATTATTACCAAATCAAATGATGTAGTTATTTGCAGTAATTCTTCCGCACAATTATTTGCCAGCGGCGGAGTCTCTTATAGCTGGTCACCTTCAGGTTCCCTAAATAACCCATCTATTTCCAATCCTGTAGCCACACCAATGTCCAATACTACATATTATGTCACCGTCACAGATGCCAATACCTGCAAAAAGACGGACTCTATAAGAGTTGCCATCAGGCTGGATCCTGTTTTTACGATCAGTAGCCCAGTTAATATTTGTCAGAATAATTCAACTCAATTGAATGCCAACGGTGGCCATCTATACTTATGCCAACCGGCTAGCTCATTAAACAATCCGACGATTGCAAGCCCAACCGCATCTCCCCAAGCCACAACGACTTATTCGGTTCGGATCACTGACACAGTTTGTAATAATACCTCGACCCTTTTCACCATGGTAACAGTAGATAACCCGATTGTAAAGACCAATAAAGACACATCGATTTGTTCTGTTGACCAGGTACAATTGAATACAACAGGAGCTTCCATTTACGCATGGACTCCCTCTTCGGGATTAAGCAGTGCCAATATCGCAAATCCTGTCGCGAGTCCAGGTTCAACAACACAATATGTAGTCACGGGAACAACTGTAAATGGATGTACTGCCAAAGACACAGTGAACATTAATGTTTATCCAAAGCCCGTTATTGCCAAGTCAAGTGATGTGGTTATATGCAAGAATTCATCTGTGCAATTATTTGCGAGCGGCGGAGTGGTATATAGCTGGACACCTTCAACGTCATTAAGCAACGCCTCTATTTCTAATCCCGTAGCTGCGCCCGTCTCCAATACCACTTATTATGTGACCGTAACAGATGTGAATAGTTGTAAAAACAAGGATTCAATACGCGTTGGCATCAGGCCTGATCCAGTTTTTTCGGTCAGCAATTCAACAAGTGTCTGTCAGAATAATTCCATTCAATTGATCGCTGCCGGGGGAAATATATACTCATGGCAACCCGCAAATTCCTTAAATGATCCAACTGTTGCGAATCCAACTTCAACTCCCCAGGCCACGACAAATTATTCGGTTCAGATCACTGACACAGTTTGCAATAACACATCAACACTTTCGACTACGGTGACCGTGATGCCTTTGCCTCTGGTGCGTGCAAGCAAGTCAAATGACCTGGATTGCAGCGCAGATTTTAGTCAACTGAACGCCACAGGTGCGACAAAGTACGCGTGGGCGCCTGCGAATACGTTGAATAATTCGCAAATTGCTAATCCTATCGCAAGACCCATCACCCAAACTCTCTACATTGTTAAAGGGACCGATCCAAATGGCTGTGTGAATTATGATTCAGTGACAGTGAATATTACCGGTCTTAATAAAAGCGGATATTTCATGCCTTCTGCCTTCACACCTAATAATGATGGAAAGAATGATTGTTATCGGATAAGATATTGGGGCGTGATCGAGGACCTGGATTTTGGTATTTACAATCGCTGGGGCGAAAGAATATTTCATACAAAAAATCCTTCGGCTTGCTGGGATGGAACCTACAAGGGGGAAAAACAAAATCCTGGTGTCTATGTTTATCTCATCACTGCAAAAACCAGCTGCGGCAAGGTCTTCAAAAAAGGAACCTTTGCATTGATAAGATGAGAAACAACAGGGGTTGGAATCTGACCATCCCTGGCGTTTAATTATTTATTGCGAGTGTGCGTGAAAGCTTCGAGGAACAAAAAGAGTTTCAAATGAAAATAGTTCTTAATTTTTCTGAGCAGTAATAAATGAAAAGCCGGGAGAGCGTTTTAAATGAGTTAAAGAAACCGAATGAAAACCATAATTTTCCAACCATTTTTTAATCACATCAAAATCATAGGCCCGGCCCCCGGCAAATAGAAAAAGATTCCATCCAATTAAAGAAGCAATTCCTTTTTGAAAGGCAGAACCTTTCACATTAGAATATTGGTCAAGAATGACAATGGTAGCATTAGGTAAAGTACCGTCTGCTATTTTTTTGTATAACACCTGGTTTGCCTCTTCATTTAGTCCATGTATGATATTGCCTAAAAAAACAAAATCGTATTTCTCAGCGGGTAGATTTTCTTTTTCAAAATCACATTCATATAAATCAATCCTCTCAGCCACATCTTTTTCCTCTCTCAATGTAATTTTTGCATTTTCCAAACCGATCGGCCAATCGAGAACCGTTGCTTTAAGCGAGGGATACTTTCTGCAAAATTCTACGCAATATAATCCATGCGATCCTCCAATATCCAGCATTCTTTTCGGAGAAGAACTGAACTTAACACGGGTCACAACCTCTTTTACTGTACTTGACCCCAGCCATCGCATAGCTGCCTGGTATGACTGTCCGATTTCGCCTGACTTTACAGAATCCCATCCCACTATTCCCCCGGGGGGATTTGTTCTAACTGCAATTGTAGAATCATTCAAGCGCACACTCATACCTCTGAAAAATGGAACCATTTGGGGAAAAAGATCAATAGGGAAAGTTCGCTTCATGGCCTTTGTTAAACTGTAATCATTCCCGTTTTTATTTATATAGCCAAGATTGATCAAGCAGGTTAACAACACTTGCAAACCCTGCGACGAAGAATTTGTTTTTTCCCGGACTTGATCAAAAGTGAGTGATCCATTTTTTAAATGGTTAAACAGCCTGATATCCCCTGCGGTCAGCAGAGCAGATGCCTGGAACATGCTTATGCCTGTATCCAATAAAACACCCGGGATGATCCCGGCATTAATTAATAATCGTTCTATGAGATTTGGTTTAAGTGGCATATCACAATTTGTTGTATCCTTTTTAAAACATACGCACCATACACTCGATTTTTTGCAAAACTAAGCCGCATAAAGTCGAACACTTTCCTTTCGGGATTTAAATATATAAAATCTTATTTGAAGGGTTTTTGACTTGGTCCAAGCATAGATATGGACATCATTTACCAAGCTTGGCAAGAAAACTGCCCGTACAATTAAGAATCAACATTTCCAATCTGCGAAGGTGATCGGAAATTATTTAACAAGTGCAGTGCTATTTTTTACCTTCAAGATACTCGCATTAATAGCAACAATAACCGTACTTACACTCATTAGAACGGCACCGGCAGCCGGACTTAAGGAATGGCCGCCGCTAATGGAAGCGCAACCACATCATACCCTTTTGCCCACGCCAGATATTGAACCATTTTTTTATAGGTGGCTTTTGCCGAATAAAATAAGATTCACGATATCTTTTGGGTTGCTGTTCATTAAAACTATTCCCGCTGTTTCGGCAGCAAATTCCGTCTAACATTTCCAACAGGAAATCCGTTTCATTGATGAGGCTGAAACTTTGGTTTAAATTGTAAATAGACTTCAACAGCGAGTGGAGTTTTTCCATAAAGATTTTGTAATGGCCGCGGGGGGAAATTTATACTTCCCTGAAGGCCTCCAAGAAAATCAAAATACTGCGCTGCAAAGATCATGTGATTGTAGCCTGCTGTGATAACATGAATATTAAATTCCGAGTCATTAAATAAAGATTCAAGATTCAATTCTTCAGCTGACTTCTGAATAAATTCATACCGTGAATACAACGTATTTTTTTTGATCCGGTGGTTGTTTTCCAGTAAAACAGAATGTTCCTTATGACCATCAGATTTATCATTATATCCCCAAACAAAAGCAGCATCGTATTGGTTATTGTCAGAAATCTTTTTGGAAAATAAAACAGAGGCTGTTGTCCTTACAACATCAACACCCGGCTCTGATAATTCGGGAGACTTGATAAATCCCTGTGAAAATTGTAGTGCCCAGTGTGCTGATGGATTCACAGAAATACGGTATGAGTAACTGTTTATGGTGATCTTATCCAGGTTGTAGCGGTTCTCATTAGGTTCACGGCCCTTAAAAGCAGATCCTTCAATCTTCAAATTTTTATACCTGAAGCCGAGAGAAGCAACTCCAAAAGTTATATGTGTTGCATCCTGCCAGTGATGGCCAAGCGGCGCATCAGGGTTATTCATTGCCGAAATGCGATGCATAAATGCCGGAGGTCCTAATGCCGGTTCGCCAGGATAACCGATGTAACCAAAAACATCTGAATTCTTATTTAATTCCTGAGTATAACCAATACCAAGCTCTGAAAAAAGATCATGAGGATGCTGGTGATCTATCAATGGGGCACCCTTATATGTTTCGCCAGATTGGAATAAGAGAGGATAGCCATGACCGCCGACAGTAAGAGGATCAAGGCTGATCATTACTCTTGTCATCACTAATCCTTTTTTTCCAACTGGTTTTTGAAGCATACTCATAAACCAATTTGGTGCGCTGAACCCCGATCCTCCCCTGCTCCCTTTGTTAAAAATATCCTGGTTCGTATAACGAAGAAAAATATTGCCATGAAGCATTATCATTG
>VBAQ01000121.1 GCA_005883765.1 Bacteroidota bacterium | reverse complement strand
TGAATTGATGAACGGCCATTGGCCAACTGCAAAAGAACGACCGAACGCCTCAAAAGTTGAAATTGCCTATTCAAATTGGTATAACAGTGCGATGAAAATTGTCGTTTCGAAAACAATGATTAAAGAAAATCTCAAAAACACCTCAGTAATTAGAGAGAATATATCAAATGAAATCAGGAAGATCAAGGAACAGAAAGGCAAGAGCATATTGATCTTCGGCAGCCCTTCTGTATCTCAATTGCTCATGCAACATGACTTGATCGACACCTACTGGATATTTATAAATCCGGCCATTTTTGGACAGGGCATTCCATTATTCACCGGATCCGCAAAAAGAATCGAACTGAAACTCGGGGCACGAAACAATTTGCGAATGGAGAACTTGCAATGAACTATATCGTGGACAGACAATAACACCAAAATGCTAATGCTACCGTGCACACCAGCGGACCGCAATGAAATTTACGAGATAATAAACGATGCCGCCATGGCGTATAAAAATGTAATTCCTGCTGATTGTTGGCGCGAGCCTTACATGCCTGGCGAAGAGTTGAACCTTCAAATTGCCCAGGGTGTAGAATTTTGGTGCTACAAAGAAGATGGGGTGATCCTTGGGGTGATGGGCATCCAGGACAGGGGCGATGTTACGCTGATCCGGCATGCTTATGTTCGGACATCAGTTAGAAATAAGAGAATTGGAAGCAAGCTCCTTGCGCATTTGATCGGGATGACGAGTAAACCAATATTGATAGGAACGTGGGCGGCGGCGAAATGGGCGATCGAATTTTATCAAAAGCGCGGGTTCCACTTAGTGTCAGAAGAAGAAAAAAACAGGTTGCTTGCAAAGTACTGGACAATACCAAAACGCCAGGTGGAAACTTCGGTGGTACTGGCAAGTTCAGACTGGATTAGCACAAGTAAGAAATGGCGGCCGATCGACCGACTAATCTTAGCACTATAAATTAACGTCGTTGAAAAAAATATCTAATCCTGATTTGTTGCGCCTGCTGGTAATCATAATAGTGCTGGTAGGAGTGGTAGGCTCGCTTGCTTTAATGTTCCAGGCGGGGCACAATCAAAGATCTTTATTCCTTATTGTAGCTTTTACAGCGTGGGTAATTTCGCCCTTTATCGCTCTTGTTGTTGCCAGCGTGAAGTCTAAACATTGGCTACTCGCCGACCGGATCACTTTCTATTTCATTTTGCTTCTTGTAATCGCTGGCTCCTTGATTAGTTACAGCGGTGCGTTTGATATTCATGGAACGAAAACAGCTTTTAAATTTCTCATTGTTCCACTTATATCATGGTTCGTTATTGGGATAGTTATACTGGTGGTGGGATGGCGAGCAAAAAGAATTTCCCGTAAAAGCAGTTAAGGCACGAGAGAGAGTTTCCGGTGAAGTTTTACTTGAATTGAAATTTTAGTTGTTGGTACTCATTAGAGGTACTACAGATTTTTTAAAACATCGCGGTAGTCCCTGCCAATAGGGATAAATATTCCATTGACCTCGACATCTTCGGCTGTGTATGATTCAATCTTGCTTAAGGATACGATAAAGGACCGGTGGATCCGTTTAAAGAGATTGCCCGGCAAAAGATTTTCGATTTCATGCGTGCTCATTTTTGACATCCATTCTTTTTTTGTTGTGACGATCCTGATGTATTCGCGCTGGCTCTCGATATAAACAATGTCTGAGAATAATATTTTTACTTTCTTTTTTTGCACATTGAGAAATATGAAATCTTTTGTCTCCTGCGGTTCAGCGGGCGCCCGGTTTTCCTTCTTCGCTGTTTTGACCTTATTGACGGCTACGAGGAAACGTTCAAATTCGAATGGCTTCAGCAGGTAATCTGTAACATTAAGATTAAATCCTTCTACAGCATATTGATGATAAGCAGTCGTGACAACCACAGCCGGCGGATTGGTAAGCGTTTTTAAAAAAGCCATCCCTTTTAATTTTGGCAGATGAATGTCCAGGAAAATGAGATCGGTAGTATTCTGTCGGAGCCACTCAGTGGCAAGAATCGCATCTTTGAAGGTGTCCTGGAGTTCGAGGAATGGCACGTGCGAAATATAATCCGATAAGACTTTTACGGCCAATGGTTCATCTTCTACTATGATGCATTTTATTTTCGACATAGCTGGCAAGATTGATTTTTAAAACAGCAGTAAATACCGAATTGCCGTGTTGGACAGATAGGTCATAGTCTGTGTAGAGCAATTCCAGTTGTCGCCGTAGATTTGCAAGCCCGATGTTTTCCTTTATCATCCGTTCCTCCCGGGTTACTTCCGTAGAATTTTTTACAACAAACATTAACTGCCGGTTCCTGATCGAGAGATGAATATCGACAAAAGGATTGCCCCTTGTTTCTGAAACGCCATGTTTGAACGCATTTTCAACTAATGGTATCAACAGCAATGGCGGCAAAGATTGTTTCATGTCTTCAACATCATAATTAAAATTAACGCGCAATGATTCATCATAACGCAGTTTCTCGAGAGCGACATAATCACTCACAATTTTCAGTTCCTGCTCCACAGAGATAAATGCCCCGCCGGTTTCATATAACATGAATCTCAAAATTTTTGAGAGTCGTAGAATTGATTCAGGCGCTATATCAGATTTATCTCTTGCCAATGAATAAATATTATTCAGAGTGTTGAATAAAAAATGTGGATTTGTTTGCGATCTTAAATAATTTAACTCCGCCGCCTGTTTTTCAATCCGCAACTGCTGTTGCGCCTGCTTCAATCTTACATAATTATAAACATGTCTTATAATTCCAAAAAAGACAACCGAACCCACGCTATATGCCATTTGATTTTCAAGTAAATCACCTAGCGATTTGAACGTTCCCAAAGCAGTATAAATATGCAATTGAATTCCGAATGATCTCCACACATAGCTGCCGTAAGAATAAAGCATTAAATAAAGCCATGCAAGCAGAATTCCGAGAAGAATGTTATAAATGATGTATCTGCGCCTGCGCAAAACAAACGGCACCGTGTATTCGAAGAGTATAAAATTGAGAACAATTACATAAGCCATGTGCCATAGATTGTTAAACAATACCGCAAAAAATCTTGTTGGGTAACTTGACAGGGTGTGGATAAACGTTAGTATAAAAAATACAATTGACGCCCACACGTAAGGCCTCAGCTTATCCCTGGTTAAATTTTTCATCTTGCATTTTCGAAGATAAATATCGGCAAATCTTTCGCTACTCGACTTTCGGTCTATATAACTGACTTTAACGTAGACTAATCACATAGAATGGTCAACCAAGTAAAAAATCCCCGCCTGCCGGACGGGCAGGAAAATTCAAAAAGTCAAAAGTGAGAACTGCAATCACGAGAGATATCTTTTTGAATTTTGACTTTTTACTTTTGATTTTGGAATAATTATCCCTCCTCATTTTAGATACGAACGCTGTTCGTATACCATAGCCTGCTGTTCATTGACAACCGCTTCTATCAACATTTTTTATTGGTTAGCCTTGTGGTGAAAATGAAAATTATTTTTAACTGAAACGTAAAATAAGATTTATGAGACCACTATTGTTACTCTTGTTGATACCAATTAGCGTTTTTGTTCAAGGCCAACAAATAAATGGCCTGGCAAAAGATGAAAACGGCGTACCTGTTGGCGGCGCTACTGTTAGCCTCGTAAGAGCTGCTGATTCTTCTACGATTAAACTGGCCGTTACAAAACCAAATGGCTCTTTTGATTTTTCCGGCGTCAAGGAAGGAAATTATAAAGTGATGGTAACTCACGTAGGGTACAAGCCAGCATTTTCTACGAAATTTTCTTTGAACACGACGGATATGACGGTGCCGGACATAAAAATATCCAAGGTCCCGGCTAATCTGAGCAATGTAAATGTTGTGGCAAAAAAACCAATGGTAGAAGTCAAAGCTGATAAAACCATTGTGAATGTTGAGGGTACCATTAACGCGGTAGGATCAAATGCGCTGGAACTGCTACGCAAATCTCCCGGTGTGTTGCTTGACAAAGATGATAATATCAGCCTCGCCGGAAAAAATGGAGTGCAAGTCTATATTGACAACCGGCAGACTCCATTGTCTGGACAGGACCTCGCCACTTATCTCAAGACCTTACAATCTTCGCAGATCGAAGCGATCGAACTAATCACTAACCCTTCGGCAAAATATGATGCGGCAGGCAATGCCGGCATCATCAACATCAGGTTGGTAAAAAATAAATCACTTGGAACAAATGGCTCCGTAAATGCAGGATGGAACATCAGTGTTCACGCAAAATACAATGCGGGAGCTTCCCTGAATTATCGAAATAAGAAGATCAACATTTTTAGTACTTATAATTATAGCTATACACTGAATGAGCAAAATTTAAAAATCAAAAGGACGGTATTAGACAGCTTGTTTGATCAGCGAGGGACCTTCTTTGATATTCGCAAGGCACATAATTTCAAAATCGGCGCTGACTATTTTATCAATAAGAAAAATACGGTTGGTGTAATGGTAAATGGAATTGTGGCCGATCCTACTTCAGCCAGTAACAGCAAAACTTTTATCTCTAACGCGACAGACAATACACTCGATCGCATTTTGATTGCCAGTAATAATAGCAACATGAAAAGACATAACGCAAATGTCAACGTCAATTATAGTTACAGTGATCCAAAGGGAAATAGTTTGGTTGTGAATGCTGATCGTGGAGAATATGATCTTGACAATGATCAGCTCCAACCAAATTATTATTATGATGCTTCAGGACAGACGGAGTTGAGTAGAGTGATCTATCACATCATTTCCCCAGCCCGGATCCACATAAATTCCATGAAGGCAGATTACGAGCAGAATTTCCTAAAGGGCAAACTTGATTTCGGGGGTAAATCTGCCTGGATAAAAACGGACAATGATTTTCAGCGTTTCAATGTGGATGGGTCGATAGAAGAACGGGATAACGATCGCAGCAACCATTTTATTTATAAAGAAAATATCAATGCGGGTTATGTCAATTACAACAGGCAATATAAAAAACTAATCATACAGGCGGGAGTGCGCGTAGAGAATACATTTTCAGAAGGTGTTTCAAATGGATTAAAATACAATGGAAGTAATTATGTTCCCAGTAGTTCTTCTTTCAAAAGATCTTATACCGATCTGTTTCCGAGTGCCGCGATCACTCTAAATAAGAACCCAAAACAACCATGGAGTCTCAGCTACAGTCGCCGTATTGACCGGCCTGCTTACCAGGATCTCAATCCATTTGAATTCAAGCTCGATGAATATACTTTCATGAAAGGCAATATCAATCTTCGCCCGCAATACACAAACAGTTTTGGGCTTAGCCATATGACTAAATACAGGATGAATATGGCACTTAATTATAGCCATGTGAAAGATATGTTCACCATGATCATCGACACGGTAGAAAAATCCAAAGCCGTTGCATCAAAGAAAAATTTGGCTACCCAGGATGTTGCCAGCTTAAACCTCAGTTATCCTTTTCAATATAAATCTTACAGTTTGTTCACAAACATCAGCAGTAATTATTCAAGATACAAAGCTGATTTCGGAACAGGCCGTAAACTAAACCTCGATGCCTTTGGCGTTAATGTTTTTGTACAGAACAGTTTGAAGTTTGCGAAAACGTGGACTGCCGAGCTGAGTGGTTTCTATAATTCCCCCACCATTTACATGGGAAATTTCAAAGGAAAATCCATTTACAACGTCGATGCTGGTTTATCAAAACAACTGATGAAAGGCAAAGCAGTTCTTAAAACATCCGTGAGCGATGTCTTTCACAGCCTGAAATTCAGAGGGGAATCAAAGTTTGCAGGACAAACAACCAACTTCAATTTCAGCCAGGAAAGTCGTCAGTTCAAACTCAGCCTTAATTATCGATTTGGAAGTAACACTGTAAAAGCTGCAAGACAACGTACGAGCGGTGCGGAAGATGAGTTGAAGAGAGTGCAGCAAAGCAGTGGCATCATAGGAAATAATTAGGAAGGGACATTCAATATTGTAGACATTATATCATCAAATAAAATCAACACTATTATGAAACAGATCATTCTTTCCATCGCAATTGCTCTGACTGTACTCCTTTCATGCCATTGTTAACGTGAATTGTGAATGGTGAATTGTGAATGGTGAGTCTCGACGATAAATGTCTGGACTCACAACTCGCCACTCACTATTGCTGTCGTTTGTTTACCGCAACGGTAGTTCATTGACCAGTCATTTCGACGTTCTCTTTAAATAAATATTCTTGTATTAAATACTCAACCAATGAAAAAATTTTTAATCAGCTTTATCGCCATCGCAGTGACGGCTGCTCAACTCCAGGCCCAGGTAGAACCTACCGCCGGCAATTGGAAAACATGGTTCATCACATCTGGTAAGAACTATCGTTTGCAAGCGCCTCCCTCTTACAAAAATGAAATTGCAGAAGTTATTTCAAAACAAAAAAATTTGGACGCAGCCGGTTGGCAGCAGATCATTTTCTGGAATGCCGGCGCGCCCAATTATCACTGGCAGGAGATGATGAATGGGATGTGGAGCGTTGATACCGGCCGGTATGGTGCACTAGCAAACATGCTGCTTGGCACGGCAACTTATGACGCCATGATTGCCGCATGGAGTACCAAGTATGCGTACAACCGTCCAAGACCTTTTGTAGCAGATAAACAGATCAAATCTTTTGCACCCAAACCTGAGAGTCCTTCTTATCCCTGTGAATATTCAGTGGCGGCCGGCGTCGCAGTTTCTATCTTCTCAAAATTTTATCCTGCCATGGCTGATTCAGTGAACCGAATGGCACAACAACTAATGAATTCACGAATCACAGCGGGGGCTGCATTCCCCAGTGATGTTCGTGCCGGGTTTGAGTTGGGTAAGAAAATTGCAGAACTAGAAATCGAAAAAACAAAAGACTTTGTTTGCACTACTCCCTGGGATGGAAAAGTTCCCTCAGGACCGCAATATTGGCGAGGGAGATTTGCAATGTTGCCGATGGCGGGTAAGAATAAAACTGTTGTTCTTGATAGTGCAAGTCAATTTCGGCCAGGGCCTCCTCCCGACTTCACAAAAGAAATGGCTGAAATGAAAAATTATAAACAGAATTTCCGTTCATTGTCGAATGCCTTTTACTGGGCCAGCCGTTCCTATTTTATGGACGAACTTCCTGTAAAAATGTTCGAGCACAACCTTCAAATGAATGCTCCCCGTGCCGCCCGGATATACGCGGCTATAAATGTGGCAACCTATGATGGCTTTGTTTCTTGTTGGGATGCGAAATACGCCTACTGGGGTATTCGACCGAATCAATTGGATACAACTTTCAAGCCTGCCATATTTATTACGCCACCGTTTCCAGGCTACCCGTCGGGCCATGCAGCCTTATCCGGCATAATGGCTGAGATGTTTGCTTATTTCTTTCCTGAAGAAAAAGAATTGTATAGACAGAAAGCCAAAGACTGTGCTGAGTCCCGTTTCCAGGCGGGCATTCATTTCCGCACTGATAATGAAGTAGCATTGGAGCTGGGCAAAAAAGTGGCAGCGAGCATCATTGAAAAAGTGAAAACAGATGGTGCTGACGATCAGACAATGTTCGCCACGCAAAAATAGTGAGGACAACAGTTCTCATGTGCACGACGAGGGACGTTTCCACGCCCCTCTTTCCACAAATCGGATCGATCTGCTGATTACAAACTGGCATTACGACACAAAACATACCTTCATTGAAGAAGCAGCACATGTCCTGCAGGCTTATTATAGTTGATCCGGGGCTCATTGGGTTACTATGCAATCATGTTCGTAGCAAAGCGAATTTTTGTTGCGGGAAATAACATCACGGGTGTTGAGAGACTTTATCAAAAAGCCAAACTAACTAACATGGAAAAAAATGTCGCACTGGTAAGAGCACCAAGAATAGCGGGACTCGCCTATTTGTTGAGCACAGCTGTCCTCGTTGTTTCAGAGTTCACCATTAATGCCCGACTCAACGTGGAGGGCAATGCAGCACAAACAGCGAACAACATTCTGTCCCATGAATCACTGTTCAGGCTCAACATTGTTTGTCAACTTGTTTACTGCGCAGGCACGCTGGTATTACTGGCAGCGCTTTATGTAATTCTTAAGCCGGTAGATCGAATTCTTGCATTGATTGCCGCCTTCTGCAGACTGCTTTATGCGCTTGCCTGGCCATTCATCGCCCTTAATTCTTTCATCGCATTACGGCTTCTTAGTGGGGGAACTTATCTGAAGGTTTTTGAAACGGACCGGCTGCAGGCGTTGGCTAAGGTGTTTCTTTCGGGATTTGATGCCTACTATGTTGGCTTGTTGTTCTGGTCACTGGCTTCGACAATTTGCGCCTGGTTATGGTTCAAATCAAACTATATCCCAAGGGCATTATCTGTGTTCGGCCTGCTCTCATCTATCTGGTGCGTAGCATGTACTGTCAGTTTTCTTATTTTTCCCAATTTTTCTGATGCTGTCAACCTTTGGTGGTTTGATTCACCGATGGCTATCTTTGAAATCGTAACGAGCTTTTGGCTCCTGTTCAAAGGCATTCGCAAAACTGAAATGCCATAGCTGCTACACACCTGCTCTTCTCTGCAAATAATCTGCCTTGCTTAATTTAAATGCGGCAACTTCCTTCTCACCTGCGGCTGAATTTCCATTGGACATAAAACCTGCTTTCAATAAGACTCTTTGAGAAGGAAGATTTACTGATTCGGTGTAAGCGTAAATTGGATCGATCGCGGTCTTACTGAATACATACTCCAGCCCCGCAACAGTCAATTCGGTTGCATAACCCTTGCCCCAATGTTCCGGTTTCAATGCATAGCCTAGTTGCATCTGGTCTTTTCCTTCTACCGGGATCAGGGCAAAGGAACCGACAAACTCTTTGGATTCTTTATTTTCAACTGCCCAGCGGCCAAATAGTTTTTCTTTTTCGGAATATGCAATCACCTGCAAAAGAAATTCATCACATTCTTCCTTTGTCTTTGCCGGTCGTATGTAACGCATCACTTCTTCACTTCCGTTAACGGAAAAAAAATTGTCCTGATCATTTTCCGAAAATCTTCTTACCACCAACCGTTCGGTCTCAAATATGATCATAGGAATTAATTTTTTGCAAACATAGTCTTCCGGAAACTCACTGTATAAAATTAAAATTTTCTTCTCGCCACCGGCAGGAGTTCTGGAATTTTAGCCTGCAAATTTTTTCTCAAGTCCGAAAACCGGATTTAAATTGACGCAATTAGCCACATAGATTGCCTTGCTGAGCCCTGGAGTCTGTCGTGCCAATTCATATGTTTACACAAAATTTTATCATCGTGAAAACAATTATGTTTACGACGGCGTTAGCATGCGTCGTAGTAAGCTGTACAAATTCAAAACTTCGATCTATGTCTGCAACTGATGAAACCCGTAGCTCAGATGTTGTTAAAGGATACGCGCCGGTGAATGGACTTAAAATGTATTACGAAATTCACCAACCGATAGACGACACAGGCAAAAGAAAACCGCCAGTTGTTTTGATTCACGGCGGCGGTTCTACCATACAAACTTCATTTGGTAAGATTCTACCGTTGCTTGCGCAGCATTACAAAGTGATCGCTGTCGAATTGCAGGCACATGGTCACACCAGTGACAGGAGCAGTGCTGAATCTTTTAACCAGGACGCAGATGACGTAGCTGCTTTGCTTGCCTATCTTGAAATAAACAAAGCAAGTTTCCTGGGATTTAGTAATGGTGGTCATACTGCCATGCAAATAGGGATCAGTCACCCGGAGCTGGTTAATAAATTAATTATTGTCTCGGCTTTCTACAAGAGAGGCGGGACTGTTAATGGTTTTTTTGAAGGACTTAAAAATGCAAACCTGGGAAATATGCCAGCTCCTTTAAAAGAAGGGTACTTGAAAATTAATAACGACTCAGCGGGTTTGCAGGCGATGTTTGATAAGGACGTGAATAGAATGTTACAATTCAAGGACTGGGGTGACCAGGCATTGCGCTCGATCCAGGCCCCAACATTCATCATAGCCGGTGACCACGATGTGGTGACGCCCGAGCATGCGGTAAAGATGTCTCAATTAATTCCAAACGCTCAATTGATGATACTACCTGGCACACATGGTTCCTTCATTGGTGAGGTTTGCACCGCGACTGAAGGAAGTAAAATACCGGGGGCGACTGTTGCAATCATCCAGGAATTTTTGGATAAGTAGATCAAAACAAATTTTTTATTGCTCCCAATTTTTACCGGCATCCGCCCAGATACAAAACTGAGCAAGTTTCGGGTTTTATCTGAACAAAAGACTTGACAAATTTGTATCCTAAATTTGAAAAGATGAAACAGCAACAGTTGATAAATTATAACAGGATCGCCGAGGCAATTGAGTATATCAAACAGAATTTCAAAGAGCAACCTAACCTGGATGAAGTTGCCGAAAAGGTGCATTTAAGTACATTTCACTTTCAACGCCTGTTTAACGAATGGGCCGGGACAACTCCAAAAAAATTTCTACAGTATACCAGCATAGAGTACGCAAAGAAATTATTGAAAGAACAGCGGGCAAGCCTTTTCGACACTGCTTTTGAAACAGGACTCTCCGGTACCGGCAGGCTGCATGATCTGTTCATTAATATTGAGGGAATGACACCTGCTGAATATAAAAATGGCGGTAAGAATCTTACTATTCATTATAGTTTCGCCGAAAGCCCCTTTGGAAATATTATTGTGGCTTCCACTTCGAAAGGAGTCTGTTGTATGGCCTTCAATGATGACGAGGACAAGGCTTTTGAGGATCTTGTGAATAAATTTCCCGACTCAACTTTCAAAAGAAAGCTGGACATGCTTCAGCAAAATGCCTTGTTTATTTTTCAAAGTGATTGGAGCAAACTCCATCAAATCAAACTGCATTTGAAAGGAACGTCATTTCAATTAAAAGTTTGGGAAGCCTTATTAAAGATCCCAATGGGCCATCTTTCTACCTATGGAGATGTTGCCAGGCAGATCAATAGTCCGAAAGCTTCGAGAGCAGTCGGTTCCGCAATTGGCCATAATCCTGTCGCCTATTTAATTCCTTGCCATCGCGTAATTCAATCTTCCGGCGAAACTGGCGGGTATATGTGGGGCAGTACACGAAAGACGGCCATCCTCGGCTGGGAAGCTGTAAGAACTTCTGCTTGACTATCGCAAGAAACGGGTTGTTTGCATTTCTTCAAAGAGTCAAATTTGTTTCATAAAATTTCTGCATGAAAACATTTATTCTGATTCACGGTTCATGGCATAGCTCATGGAACTGGCATAAGGTCATACCACATTTGGAGCAGGCAGGTCATAGAGCCATGGCAATAGATCTGCCTGGCATGGGTAGGGATAAAACGCCTATACAGGATGTGAAAATGAAGTCAACTGTTGAGAAAATTTGCCAACTTATTGATGGGATTGAAGGCAAGGTTATCCTGGTGGGTCATAGTAAAAACGGGATCATGATCTCGCAGGCTGCCGAGTACAGACCGCAGAAAATTGAAAAGCTCATTTACCTGGCAGCTTATCTTATACCGAATGGAAAAACGCAACGGGAGTATTCTGCACGCGATGAAGGTGGCTGGTTAAAGCCATATGTTACTCAGCATCCGGAAACCAATTCTCACACCCTGCATCCGGACATTTACAAACAGGGTTTATATCATGATTGTGATGAGGACATCACAGAAATGGCGAAATGTATATTGAGCAATGAACCTGTTGAATCTGGCTTTACGCCTCTGCATTTGACCAATAAAAACTTCAATTCTGTTCCGCGGTATTACATTGAGTGTATGGAAGACAGGGCTGTTACTCCGTACATTCAAAGAGTAATGTATACGGAAACACCGTGTAAGAAAGTTTATAGTATGAACACAAGTCATTCTCCATTTTTCAGTAAACCCAGAGAACTTGCCGAAATACTTTGCGATATAGCTGCGATTCAATGATCAGGTTACCTTACATCGATCCGTGTCAATGTTTCTGCAATCCGGCATAATTTTCTATTTCTATTCTAAAACGGTAACGTGAGTCACGCATTTGTAAAAGAAGAAGATGACCAATGGTTGCATGAAATACCTGGAACTCTTGCCGCGCTCATCAACTATTTGACAAAAGAAAATAATGGCATACGGGTTTATGAAAAAAGGATGTTTGTTAAGGATGGTGTGGAAGTACATGAAATGAGCAACGGTCTATGGTATTCAAAGGATGCAAATGGTAAATGGCAAATAGCTGAATAAAATGATTGTTTTTTTGCGAAGCACCGGGTAAGCAAACTCTGTATTCTCCTTTTTTAAAATTGGACCCGTAGAAGGTGCGCAGAATAAAATAGAAAAATCACAGAGTTTGATGTTTTTGCTAATACGGCCCAGGCAAGTTTCATTTTATCTCTCGGAAATTTCTTTCAACTTAGCCAGGGCCTGTGGCATGCTGTCGGCAAACATTTTGCGCCACTCGGGGTTTGTATTCATCTCTGTTATTAATTCGGTTTTTCCATTTCGTTCACTGAAAGTGTAGCTCTCTGTTGTGCCGATCCAGTTTTTGGCGGTCTCGCTATCGCGGTCTTCGGTGCCATCGGCGTTTATTACTGCAATGTGTTTAGCAAGAATGTATTCATAAGGCCGGTATTCAACGATAGTTGCCAGTGTGCCTCCTTGCCCTGGAGAAATAAATTTTACGTTTTCACCTTTTCTCCAATTGCCCTCGTAGTATGAGCCAGGCCAGGCTGCGTTCACCCATTCCCTGTAAGTGTCGGGTTGTATCATTCGGTCCCAAACTTTTTTTGGTGTGGCGGCAATATCAATTTTTGACTGTAATTTTTCCATTGTAGTAATTTTTTAGTTGAATAATTACAATACAAATATGCGACCCTATTTTGTGAATGATGAGGTGTGAAAGCGACAGTTTCCGTTCTTATTGCGGCAGGCGTTTTTCATTTGAAAATGCCCCGTGAATTTTCCTTAAAAATTGTCAAATTAAACATGAACTACGAGCACCGGTATTTTTAATTCATGACGAACCGAGTCGATGGTTTGACCATACACCCAATCTTTGATGCCAGTATGACCATGTGCACCGATCACCAACATGTCGGCATCGTTTTCTTTTACAATGCGCACAATTTCCCTGGCTCGCTGATTAAATCCCAAAATGCCGCTTGCCTGGTAGCCCATTTGAATAATTCGCTGCACATAAAAATCAATGTGCTCCTGGTCTTTCCTGGTTTCAAGATCGTCCGCATCTTTTTCCAAAACTTTTGCAGAAACGCTTTCAACAACATGGATCAGCACAAACGAGGTGTGCTCATGTGCCTGACCAATAGCGTAGGAGAGGAGTTTTTCGTCTTTTTCGCTGAACTCTAAAGCCACGGCAATTTTTCTAAAGACCGGCACAGCTATTTCTTGCAAGCCGCTTGCTTTAGCGTGAACCTCTGGTATATCACGACGTCGCTTGCTCATAATGGGATAAGCAAATGAAATGATCAATAAAGCTACGAACACCAGGCCGCTCACAATAATAATGGCTTTCCAATAAACATTTTCCGAGGTTGCAAAATAACCGGCCGCTTGCTCAACTACCATCCGCAAATTCAGATAAACAAGCACGGAAGTAATAAGCCATGCCGCAATTTTGGTAAGTGGTTTTATGGCAAAGGCACCCATTGTTGTTTTATCACTTACAAAATGAATGAGTGGAATGATCGCGAAACTTAATTGAAGACTTAGCACAACCTGGCTTAGGATCAACAGGCTGTCAATATTTTTTTCTCCGTTGATCAGAATCACAATGACTGCCGGTATTATGGCAATAAGCCTGGTCATTAACCTTCGGATCCATGGGTTGATCCGTATGCGTAGATAACCTTCCATTACTATTTGACCGGCAAGAGTGCCTGTGATGGTGGAACTTTGGCCGGCAGCTATCAGGGCAATAGCGAACAGCGTTGGTGCAAGCTTCGTACCCAGGAACTGATTTAATAATTCATAAGCCGTTTTTATTTCCGCTACGTCTGTTCTTCCCCGGAAAAAGAATACAGAGGCTGCTAATATAAGTATGGCGGCATTTACAAAAAATGCCAGGTTCAAGGCGATCGTGCTGTCAATCAGATTTAATTTCAACGCCCGCTTAATGCCATTACTGTCTTTTTTGAATTTTCTTGTTTGTACCAATGCAGAATGTAAATACAAATTATGCGGCATCACGGTGGCGCCAATTATGCCGATGGCAATGTACAAGGCCTCGTTGCCGGGTATATAGGGTGCAAATCCCTTTGCCACCTGCCCAAAGTTTGGTTTTGCTAAAATTATTTCTGTAAGAAATGAGAAACCAATTATTCCCACCAGGCAGATGATAAACGCTTCCATTTTCCGGATGCCCAAACGCTGCAGTAGTAAAAACAGAAAGGTGTCAAAGACGGTAATCAGAACGGCATATAATAATGGAATGCCGGTGAGCAATTGAATGCCGATCGCCATTCCCAATACTTCAGCAAGGTCGCAGGCAGCTATGGCCACTTCAGCCAATAGGTACAACACGAGGTTGATGTATTTTGGATATGTTTCCCGGTTCGCCTGCGCCAGGTCTCTTCCTCTTACTATTCCCAGCCTGGCTGATAAACTTTGTAAGAGCAAAGCCATCAGGTTGCTCATTAATAAAACCCAGATCAATGCATAGCCGAACTTGCTGCCGCCGGCGAGATCAGTGGCCCAGTTACCCGGATCCATATACCCGACACTGACAAGGTAAGCAGGACCGAAAAATGAAAAAATTCTTTTCCACAGTGGCGCCGATGACAGGTTCGTATCTACGCTTTCGTGTACTTCGCTGAGGGAAATCTGTGCATGCCCATTCTTCATAAGTTAACAAAAATATTTTTGGCTAATTGTTCGCTGATTGAAAAGGGAGGCTGCTCCGAAGGAGTCCTTTTGGATTGGCGCAGCTTGATCTCAATGGAGTGATCAAATCCGAATTTTCTCTTTACTTCAAGCCGGGTGCCGATATTTATTTTTTTATGTTGTAATAGCTCCAGCATTTCTTCCGATTGGTTTACGACACGACAAACTTCTGCCGGTTTGTTTAGGGGCAGCTCAACAAGGCTTACCTGCTCACTATTTTCCATTTTACCCAGGCTATCAGGGATCGGGTCCCCGTGGGGATCGAATTTTGGGTAGCCCAGGTATTCATCAAGCTTATCAATTAATTTCCTGCTGCTCACGTGCTCAAGATCTTCAGCTACCACATGCACTTCATCCCATTTGAATTTCAATTTTTCCGCTAAGAAAAATTCCCACAACCTATGCCTTCGGATAATATCCAACGCAACTTTCTTCCCTTCATTCGTCAACCTAAAACCCTGGTAGGGCTGGTAGTGAAGTAATTTTTTTGCCTTAAGCTTCTTCATCATGTCAGTGACGGATGCAGGTTTGGTTCTTAGTCTTTCGGCCAGCTCATTCGTAGTAACGGTGTTTTGCCCGTTTTGTAAGTGAAAAATGGTTTTGATATAATTTTCCTCGCTGGTTGAAAAGTTTAACATGTCTAAATTAAATTTTAGACAAATCTAAAAAATTAAATCGAAATAAAAAATCGGAAATGCGGACAGCAAAAAAGAAAGAAGTAAATTCGATTCTCATTGGAGTAACCATATGTACGGAAAGCTTTGGGCAGTTGTATGTGTCTTTCTTATAATTCTCGTTGCCTGTAAACACAGAAAAAAAGTCTCACTATCCGGTCAAGAACCTGTAGATGTTGCAGACTTTATCGAAGCTTTTGAACCTTTAAATCTTCCTTATCAAATTACCGATACGGCCGTTGCTAAAAAGAAGAATGATACTTTGCTGATAAGCTACCACGTATTTACTCAGCTGGTCCCGGATAGTATACTCAATAAAACGTTTGGAAAGAACGTAAAGCCAAAGATCTACCCGATGGGCAAGGTGGCTTCTGAGCAGGGTCACTATCTTTTTGTAAAAGGGCTATCTCCTGATCGGAGAGCCGCGCTGGTTTTGTGTTTTGATAAGAAAAATAAATTTATCACCGGCATGTCGGTGTTACAGCCAGACGCGAATCCTGCCACCCAACAATTTTTTGTAATGGACAAGCGCTACACACTCTCAAAAAATATAGTTCGTAAGAATCCTGACGGAACAATCAGTGACGGGAAGAACGTGTATGTGCTCAATGAGCCCGCCAAGTCTTTCTTGCTCATCATGACAGATGCATTGGATGAGCAAACGATTGAGTTGATAAATCCTATCGATTCTTTTTCCCGGAGAAATAAATTTTCGGGTGATTATTTAAGGGTTAAGGTGAATCTTGTGTCGATCCGTGATAATAAGAAGCCCGGGCGTCTTACCTTTTTTGTTCATTTTGAGAAAAAGAACAACTGCAATGGTGAATTGAAGGGTGAGGCAAGTTTTACAGCCGGGAATACAGCGGTTTACCGCTCGTCGGGTGATCCATGCGTTTTGCAGTTCAATTTCACAGCGTCGTTGGTTACGATGAAAGAAATGGAAGGCTGTGGATCACACCGCGGTTTGGACTGCGTATTTGAGGGAACCTATATCAAAAAGAAAGAACCAAAAAAGAAAGAATCGAAAACACCAAAAAAAATCTCAAGAAAATAACTTTACATTTCATTTACCGTCGTCCTGATATTTGCGGTCCGATAGGTATCGGATTAATTTTTCCCACTTGCCATGTGGACAACAATGATCGATTGATTTTTTGCCTGTATATTCGCAGTCATTGTGTAAAATTCACACTATGAGTTTTAAAGATTTCAAGGTTCCGTATCCTGTTGATGAGCGTTATTCAAAAAGAGTGGCTTATTTTTCCATGGAGTATGCCATTCATCAGCCATTAAAAATTTACAGCGGCGGTTTAGGATTTTTGTCAGGCTCTCATTTACGCAGCGCTTACGAGCTCAAGCAAAATTTGATCGCTGTTGGTATTTTATGGAAGTATGGTTATTACGACCAGGCCCGTAACCAGGACCAGACGTTGCAGGTGACGTGGATGGAAAAGCAGTATAGCTTTTTGGAAGACACAGGAATCAAATACCAGATCACGGTCCATGAACACCCCGTTTGGGTAAAGGTCTTTTATCTAGATCCGGAAACGTTTCATACGGCGCCATTATTTTTATTGACCACGGATATTCCCGAGAATGATTACGTTTCGCAAACGATATCGCATCGTTTGTATGATGCTAATGTTGCAACAAAAGTGGCTCAATTTATTTTGTTGGGAGTTGGGGGCGCCAAGTTGCTGGATGAACTTGGCTTTAAACCCGAAGTGTATCATTTAAATGAAGCACATGGTTTGTCGGCGGCGTTTTATCTCTATAAGAAATATAACAACGATATCGAAGAGGTAAGAAAGAAGTTGGTATTTACGACGCACACTCCTGAGGAAGCGGGTAATGAAAAGCATGACATACACCTCTGTCACAAGATGAGTTATTTCTGCGGACTCACCACAGATGAGGTCAAAAAGCTTACGGGTAACCCGGACGAAATGTTTAATCATTCTTTAGCGGCATTACGATTTGCAAGGCTGGCCAACGGCGTGTCTAAACTTCATGGAAAGGTGTCAAGAGCACTATGGAGCAAGTATGAAAACATTTGTCCTATCATCTCGATCACCAATGCGCAAAACGGGAAATACTGGGCGGATGATCAGTTGTACCGATTTATGGATGAACGCGCCAATTTTCTGTTTGATGAGCGAAAAAAGTTTTTGAAAAAGAGAACATTCGAAATCGTCGCTGACCAGACGGGGAAACTTTTTGATACAAGCATTTTTACGATCGTTTGGGCAAGACGGTTTGCGGGATATAAAAGAGCGGGTTTGATAACTTCCGACGACGAACGGTTTGAAGAATTGATCAACAATAAAAAATATCCGATCCAGATCATTTGGGCCGGCAAACCTTACCCGGTGGATTATCCTGCTATTACCGAATTCAATAGCCTCGTACATTTAAGTCGTAAGTACAAAAACGTCTCCGTGTTGATCGGGTACGAATTGATGTTGTCGCGGCGGTTAAAACAAGGGGCTGATTGCTGGTTGAATAATCCACGCGTTCCAAGGGAAGCGTCGGGTACCAGCGGCATGACTGCGGCGATGAATGGGGCCGTAAATTTTTCAACTGATGACGGTTGGGTCCCGGAATACATCAATCCTGGAAAAAACGGTTTTGTTGTGCCTAAAGTCGATTATTTAAATATGACTGTACACGAGCAGGATGATTATGATCTGAACTGTATCTATGAAATCTTAAATAAGCAGATACTTCCTCTTTATTACGATCACCACGATGCGTGGCGGGAGGTGATCAAAACCGGTATGCAGGATGTGAGAATTCAATTTGATAGCAACAGGATGGCAAACGAATATTATGAACTGTTATATAAAGGGGTAAAATAGAATCATTGCTGTTGTTGTCCGGCAAGAATTTCTGAAATTTCGGTGTCCTCGGTTTCTTCGCCTTGCTTTTTCATTTTTACCTTGCTGATCTCTTCAAAGGTGTGACCGTCTTCATAGCCAACGGAAACATACACAGAAAGCGATTGCCTGGCCGGTCCCTTAAAGGTTCCTTTCACCGGCGAGCAATCATTGAAGTTTCGGCCTACGGCCAGTTTTACATGGCGGTTAGTTACCCAAACATCGTTGGTGGGATCGATCCCTGCCCAACCATAGGAGGGGATCCATGCTTCCACCCAGGCATGAGTTGCTCCTTCTCCACGCATTCCATCTTTGTTGGGACAGATATAGCCACTCACATACCTGCCGGGAATTTGCAGGTGTCTCAATACTTCAAGCATCACATGAGCGAAATCCTGGCAAACGCCGGAGCGATGGTCAAGAATTTCTTCGACGGTACTTTCGATCGTCGTAATGCCCTTGACGTATTGAAAATTTTTGAAAATAAAATGGCTGCAATTTTCCACTACTTGCATCACCGTCTGTGATATTTTCACTTCCTCAGAGATCATGTTAATTTCATCCTGCAAATGATTTTTTTCTGAGCCGCTCAGTTCGAGTAACCAAAAATCCTTTTTTACTTCATCATGAAGCTGATCAAAGCTCCCGCAAAAATTTTTTACATCCTGTTCGGGCAGACGATGGCGGACGGCGAGCTTGCTTTCTATCACAAGTTCTGTGTGAGAAGGCATGAGATTGAACATACCGCTTCGATTTCCCCAATAATCGTTCGCTATCATTACCTCGGGACTACCGGAAATGTTGATCTCATGATAGAGCACATGTTGCAGCGGGCTGTTGAACGGATAAATTTTTATTTCATTCACGCTTTCTTTCACGGGCCGGTCGTATTCATATTTCGTAACGTGGTGTATGTTGAAAACGGACATTTGTGCTGGTTAAGAGTAGGAAAAATAAATTCTTGACAATTGCTTTGAAAACTCAATCACCTCCTGTCGCGTCGAGCCTAGGAAATCTTTGAGTTCGGAATTATGAAGCCTGCTCATATCAGCAAACCTGATCTTGCTGTGTAGCCTGCCACACATTTTTTGGAGAGCATCGCTTCCTTCGATCCGGGTGTCCTCGACGATATCGTCAAGATATCTTTTGATTCGCTCAAAAGAATAAAAAACGGAACGGGGAAAATTTCTGTTCATGATGATCTGGTCAATTACATTCATATTGTGGTTGTCGCCTGTATAAGATTTCAAATATAGCTCATAACCGGAAAGAGAAAGGAGCAGGTTTCGCCAGTGTAGAATATCTTGTGGATTACTTAGCTCGTAATCTATTTTTTTAAAATGTGCATTCGCAATTTCGATTGTCAATATGCTTCTTTCGATAAATTTTCCAAGATTCATAAAATTCCATCCGTGGCCCCGGGGCATGGTCGTTTCAGTAACTCCTGAAAATAGAACACTGTTCTTGGTCAGCCTGTCGAGGATCTCAATGGCTCTCGAATCTTTTAATTTTTTTTCCATCTCCGGCTGGCAGATGAGATGATATAAATGATTTACCTGCTCCCAGACTTCCTTTGTAATATTGTCCTGCACGCCCCGTGCATTTTCTCTTGCCTTTATAAAGAGCATTTTTACGGCATTCACATTTTTCATATCCGCGATCAGGTGTTGAAGTGCAGTCGCGGTATTTTCTCCACTTAGTTTGATAGTTTCTCCATCGAGCGTTGTGAACATGCTCAAAATATCCCGCCAATGAAAATCGCTTGTGCCAATCACGTCAAAAGACAGAATATAATTTGTCCTCACCACTCGCAACAAGTTATCAGCCCGTTCCATGTAGCGGTTCAGCCAAAATAATGAATCTGCGATTCTGCTCAGCATGAAGAAGGTTTAGGTTGAAGTTATCGAGTGAGTGGTGAGTGGTGAGTAATTGACGTCACCACTCACAACTCACCATTCACAATTCACCATTCACAATTCACAAATCCACCACCCAGGTATCTTTGCTTCCGCCGCCTTGCGATGAATTCACGACCAATGACCCTTCCCGCAAGGCTACTCTTGTCAATCCACCGGGGACAATGTGAATTCCGCCCGGCCCACAAAGCGCATAAGGCCTAAGATCAACGTGACGCGGTTGTAATTTTCCATCAATGAAACAGGGAACAGTGGAAAGCTTGATGATCGGCTGAGCAATGAATTCCCTCGGCGTTTTTGTTATAGCTTTTTTTACATCATTGACTTCTTTGTCGCTCACTTTATTTCCCATTACCATTCCATAGCCTCCCGATTGGTTTGTTCTTTTTAAGACCATTTTATCCATATTATCAAAAACATATTTTCTTTCGTCGTCTTTTTCCAGGCTATAGGTCGGAACATTGGGTAGAATGGTCTCTTCGTTGAGATAATATTTTATCATGGCCGGAACGTATGCATACACAGCTTTATCATCAGCCACTCCATTGCCCACAGCGTTGACAATGGCAATATTTCCTTTTCTGTAAGCACTCATCAATCCCGGAACTCCTAAAATGCTGCCGGGTTTAAAAACAAGCGGATCAAGATATTCATCATCAATGCGCCGGTAAATAACATGTACTTGCTGCAAACCTGCCGTGGTCTTCATGTAGACCTTCTGATTGTCTACCAGCAGATCCCTCCCTTCAACAAGCGCGATACCCATTTGTCTTGCCAAAAAACTATGTTCAAAGTAGGCAGAGTTGAACACTCCGGGAGTAAGCAGAACCACCGTAGGATTTGAAATTTGCTGCGGCGCAAGACTTGAAAGAATATTGTGAAGCAGCAATGGATAATTGCTGATCATTCTCACCCGGCTATGGGTCAGCATTTCGGGAAAAATTCTTTTTGTTACCTCGCGGTTGGCAAGCATGTACGATACACCCGATGGTGTGCGAAGGTTGTCTTCAAGAATGTAAAATGTCCCGTCATCACTCCTGATCAGGTCGATGCCGGAAATATGAACAAACAGATCGTGTGGAACTTTTATTCCAAACACCTCACGTGTGTAGTGCGGGCATGTTGCGATCAATTCTGCCGGAATGACCTGGTCTTTTAGAATCTGTTGCGTCGAATAAATGTCTTTTAAAAAAAGATTCAGGGCCCTGAGACGCTGTTTAATTCCTTTTTCAATATGCTCCCATTCTGCCGCGGTAAGAATGCGTGGAATAATATCGAAAGGGAAAATTCTTTCGATGCCTGCGTTGTCACTGTATACAGTAAAAGTGATTCCCTGGTTCATGAACAATTCGCCAGCCAGCAGATCTTTTTGTTGGAGTGTTTCGACGGGCAGGTAACTCATGTCTTCAAACACCTTTCCATACTGTGAACGGATGCCGCGTTGATGGCACATTTCATCGAACATACCCTGGTATGTTTCATACTGCTGGAATAATTCCGTTCCTGTCATTGCTGTTGCAGAAATAAAAAAGTTGCCTTCACTCCTGTGACGCAACCGTTTAGTCGAATTTAAGAAATTCACTTTATATTTTAAGAAATAAAAAATTATTGTCCTTCGTTAGGCACAGTTTATCCTCAAGTTAGAGGTTTCGTTTTTAGATTATTTGTCTACAAGTGCTTCGCGTTGGAATGTCTTTTGTGTCACATAGAATAAATCAATTTTTATGAAACGTGTAATCTTATTTATGGCACTTATTTTCGGTGTAACCATCGTTACTCTGGCACAGACTTCTGAGAAAGTAAAAACAAAGATTGAGGGTCAGGGTTTCAAAAAGAAGATAAAGACCGAAGGTGAGTCGCAAAAAGTTTTGACGTCAACAAGCGCCCACCCGGCATATGTTCATCACTATGCGACTACAAAGCATCACTACACAACGGCAAAACGGCATACGCCCTATAGAAAAAGGCATGTGACTCACACAAGGACGATAACCCATAGACATCTCGCCCACTATAAAAAAATAAAGAGAATGAATAAAAACGGAGAGTATAAAGTAAAGTACAAGACCTAGGTTCTTCGAAGCATATGAGTCCTCCCAGGTCTACGGAGTAAGTCGAAGCCTGCTGACAGGTCAGCAGGCTTCGAAATTATTTCACATCTAATTTTAGATTTAACTCGTCCAACTGCTTTTCATCAATCGCTGAAGGTGCATCAAGCATCACGTCTCTGCCTGCATTATTTTTTGGGAAAGCAATAAAATCACGGATGCTTTCGCTGCCGCCGAGAATAGCACAGAGTCGATCAAAGCCGAAAGCAATTCCACCGTGGGGAGGGGCACCGAATTCAAAAGCGCCCAACAGAAAACCGAATTTATGGATGGCTTCTTCTTTACTCATACCCAAAGCAGCAAACATTTTTTCCTGCAGTTCGCGCTGATAGATCCTGATCGACCCACCACCAATTTCGTTTCCATTCAACACCATGTCATAAGCGTTGGCCTTAATGTCTGCATATGGATGCTCTAAATATTTTTCTGCATTTTCAATAACCGGGTTATTATTGATCATAATGTCGACATGCTGAGGCTTTGGTGAGGTAAAGGGATGGTGACGCGCATCCCAGCGATTTTCTTCAGCACTGTATTCGAACAACGGGAAATCGAGTACCCAAAGCAATTTAAACTCACCCGGCTTGCGCAATCCTAAACGCTCTGCCATTTCGAGGCGCAGCTCGCTGATAGCTTTTCTTGTCTTTTCTTCAGCGCCTCCTAAAATCAAAATTAGATTGTCGGGACCTGCATTGCAAAAAGCAGCGAGAGCTTTTAGTTGATCTGCATTGAAGAATTTATCAAAGCTACTTTTGAACGTTCCGTCAGCATTTACTTTTACAAAAGCTAATCCCCCCATGGCAATTTGTGGACGCTTTACCCACTCTGCTAATTCATCAGTTTGTTTGCGGCTATATTCAGCGGCACCGGGCACAGCAATAGCTACAACAGTTTCTGCATTTTTGAAAACTCCAAAAGCTCCACCCAAACCTTCCCCTAAAGGGAGAGCCTTCTTGGAGGAATCTTTTGTTTCAAAAACTGTATAAGGAGTTTTTAAATTTGTAATCTTCATTCCGAATCTTGTATCGGGCTTGTCGGTGCCATAATTCCACATCGCGTCGTCCCAACTCATTCTTTCAACCGGCTCCGCATAATCAATTCCTTTTACTTCCTTGAAAATATGCTTTATCATTCCTTCAAACATGTTGAGAATATCTTCCTGCCCAACGAAGGACATTTCACAGTCAATTTGTGTGAACTCGGGCTGACGGTCAGCGCGAAGGTCTTCATCACGAAAACATTTTACAACCTGGTAGTAGCGGTCGTACCCGCTGACCATTAAAAGTTGTTTGAATGTTTGCGGAGATTGAGGCAGGGCATAAAACTGGCCAGGATTCATCCTGGAGGGTACGACAAAATCTCTTGCCCCTTCGGGCGTTGATTTAATTAAAAAAGGTGTTTCAATATCTATGAACTCTTGCTGGTGCAAATAATTCCTGGCCGCCCGGCTCACGGCATATCGCAACTCAATATTTTTTTTGACCGCATTCCGGCGGAGGTCAAGGTAGCGGTATCTCATGCGCAGATCATCACCACCGTCCGTCTCATCTTGTATGGTAAATGGGGGAACCGCCGACTTGTTCAATATTTTAAAGGAAGAAATATTTATTTCGATATCTCCCGTGGCCAGGTTTGCGTTTTTATTGCTTCGCTCCTGAACTATGCCCGTGGCCCGTAATACGAACTCACGGCCCAATGGATTTTGATCCAATTCCTGGTTTAGTTCTTCGCCAAACAATAATTGCGTAATGCCATAGCGGTCGCGAAGATCGATGAAAGTAATGGCGCCGAATTTCCGCACAGTTTGAACCCAGCCGGCAAGTGTGACCTTATCCCCGGCATCTTTTAATCTTAATTGTCCGCAGGTGTGGGAACGATACATGAGAATGATTAGATGATATTCTATTTTTTTAATAATTGATTCGTGAGACGTGAGAAGAGAAACGTGAAATAACAAGCAATTTCACGTTTGACTTTTGACGTTTCACGATTGTTCAGCAATGAGCAGAACGTTGAAGAGTGCGACGCAACGGAAGCTTAATATAATTCCTCCAGCTGAGTACATAAAAACTTCAACGGCGGCAAAGATAGGGACTATGAATTTCTGTTTTGTCCTACTGCTCCTGCTTGTTATATTTGATCAAATCTTTTTCTATGACGGATTCGATATCGTCGACGGCCCAGGTCTCAACCCCGCTCGAATTTGAATATAACGCCATCATCAGCCAATACATTTCTTATTTTAATGAACTGCGTGATGCTGGGAAGAAAAGGTTTATAGAAAGGACGATCCATTTTCAAAGTATTAAATCGTTCAGTTATATAGGCATGGAAGAAAGAAAGGAAGTGCCCATTCTTATCAGCGCGGCGGCGGTGCAACTAACCTATGGATTTGATAAATATGAATTACCCTTTTTTAAAAATATTTATGTTACACCGGATGCCTACCTAAAGACCGGGGAAAAGGAAATTTTTGTGGGACATGTTTCTCCGGAAGGAATTTATATTGCCTGGAAATATTTTTTACAGGGATACAGTGATTGTACGGATAATGTGAATGTGGCCATCCATGAAATGGCGCACGCCCTGGAGCATGAAAGTTTTATGGATGAGGCCAGCGTCGATAAAGATTTTAAAACTGACCTTGCAAAATTTTCTTCTGTAACCGGGCCCGCCTTTGCGAGTGCCATTGTCGAACGCAAAAGTTATTTACGCAGTTATGCCTTTACGAATATCCAGGAATTCTGGGCTGTGAGTGTGGAAGCTTTCTTTGAAAATCCAGCCGCGTTAAAACAATCGATGCCTGGCCTGTATGGCACTCTTTGTGATATATTGAACCAGGACCCCTTAACGGCAGATAAGATTTTGCCGAAATAACCGTTATAGTTAGTAATTATACGAGGGAGGCTTGTAAAATGCGAAGGGAATGTTTATATTTAAAACTTAACCGTTACCCGAATGCGAACTGTATTTAGGAGACTTGGAAAAATATTCAACGGAACTCGCGAAACCCCGGCTTTTACCGAACAGGCCAGTGCAGTCAGTGATTCAATTTTTGATTCCTATTCATTTGTCATAGGCAGTTTATTTTCTTATTTCAATGACCTTCCCCCCGAAGGAAAAAAACATTTTGTCCAGCGGGTTCATCATTTCAAATCATCAAAAAAATTCCATTTTATCGGAATGGAAGAAAAGAACGACGCGGCAATACTCGTCAGCGCTTCGGCTGTCAAGGTTACCTTCGGGCTAAAAAATTATTTACTTTCTCATTTTCAGAACATCTATATCCTGGCGGATGCGTACAAAATGGAAAATGATGAAGAATTGTACGTTGGTCATGTAGCCCCCGAAGGAATCTATCTTTCCTGGAAACATTTCATGTACGGCTATACGAACAGGAGTGATAATATCAACGTGGCTACTCATGAAATGGCGCACGCTCTTTTGTATAATAACTTTTTTGCTCAATATGGAATTGATGCACACTTCCGAATGAACTATGAGCAATTTTCTACGACCACGGGTCCGATATTAGCCCAGGTAATTACTAACCGGCAAAGTTATTTAAGAAGTTATGCGTTCAGCAATCTTCATGAATTTTGGGCGGTGAGCGTTGAGGCTTTCTTTGATAACCCTGAAGGATTGAGGAAAAATATGCCTGAATTGTACAGCGCCTTGTGCCGTGTACTAAACCAGGACCCATTGTCAAAGAATAAGATCCTGAAGTCCGAGTCGTGATCCCTTTAATTATTATTTCTCATCACCCTCCGATTTTTTTTAGAGTTTCATTTCCCAATAGGGGTTGCTTTGCTGACTTATTGTTTTCAAAAAGAAAGTATTTTTTGAAAGCGGTTAATGTGGGCCAGTGGATCAATGTCTTTTTTGTAGAGAAGATTTTGTGCTAATTGATTCGCAAAATATGGGGCCAATGAACACCCTTTTGTTCCCATTCCATTGAGTATCCCTATATTCTTTTGATGAGGATGCAAGCCAACAAAGGGCCTGCGTTCCAGTGTAGCGGGACGAAGAGCTGAAACGTGATCTAAAATTTTGAATGGCAGCTTTAGCCATCCACTTAGATGGCGTTCTGCCTGCTCATAAAATTCTTTTGTTGGGTTGGCGTGAGGAAAGTTCCACTGATAATTAGAGCCTAACCAAAATTTCTCTCTCTCCTGGAAGGGAACTAATGTGAATCCTTTCTTATAAATATGTTGGGCTGGCAATCCTGGCACTTCAACGATCAATGCCTCACCTTTATTCGGAGCAAATGGCAGTTGTTTGAAAAAAGAATTTTCAAAACTGCTAAGCCCATCACAGAAAATTATTTTTTCAGCCCGAATATCGTTGTACTCGACTGAGTTCTCTTTGATGACGAGGTTTTGAAATTCAAAGTTTTCTTCGAGCAATCGTCGATTTTTTTTTAGTTCTTGCCTCCAGGCAGGCAACAAATTTTCGAGGTGTGCTATGTAACAGTTTCGGATTTCGCCACAACCCAGCTCATAATTGAAAAATTGATAGAACTGATTTTGGTCGGGATAGGAGTGAAGATATTCTTCCCCTTCCTCAATTCGTTCCAGGAAAACCTGTCGCTGATGAGGATTGGGAAAAAAATCGATGAGATTTTTTTGAGAAATAGCGGTGATGCCCAGGAAGGTTCCAATTTCAGTATAGGCTTCATGAGCAAAAGAAAGTATCTGTTCAGCCATCCAGACCTTTACCATTCTTCTGCCAGTAACCGGATTGATAACCCCGGAAGAAACTTTTGAAGGCGTGATTGGTTCATTTTTATCAATGATGAGAAAGCTCCTGTTTTCTCTTGCTAAAAACCAACTGAGCCATGTTCCGCTGAGGCCCTGGCCGATGATGAGATAGTCTACCTGACCCTGAGCTTGACGAAGGGTCATCTCGGTTGCATTTTTTTTATTTGATAATTTTTTCAATTCTTCAATGTCATTATTAATTAAGGCTTCTTTCTTTTTTTTCGACCATCTCTTAATTCGTCTTTCTAATTATTACTTCTTGATGTAGGCGACGTACATATTATTCAAATTTCGTCGCCCTTCGTTAAACTCAGGGCTTATTCGATCACAGAGATTCGTACTCCTTCTGAATGACTTGTAAATTCCGGTGCATACATACACTGAATGCTGGTTATTCCGTTGCTAAAATTACCAGTATGGGTAACGAACAAAGGATACTCAAATACAAATGTTCCTTTGCGCAGGTAGTTAAAGAAAAAGTTTGTGCTGGCGTCTTTCGTGCTTTCGTAGTAACCTAGGCCATCCTGCCATTTGTATTCACTCAAAACATTTACCGGTTCAAGACAGGAGGCCCTCATATCTTTCATGTGAACATATTCCATATCACGATCAACTCTTAATTCAATTCTTACTTTTATTTTATCGCCGACATGCAATTCATCGCCTTCGTTCACCGGAGTGAGGACAGGGCCGCGATCGGTGTTTTTTTCAACGAATAATTTTTTAGAAAGTTTGAGCGGGGTTGAAGATGTCGTGATCTTATCGAGATTTTCGAAATACTGCCAGTAGACGGCGCCCCAGCCCCCTAAATCCCCCTGAAGGGGGACTTTTGAAGACTCTACCGATACAGAAATATTTCCCATTTCAGGATTTATCTTATTTCCTGCAATAGTTTTTTTGAAATAACCCGTGCCGGCCTCGGAAGGTTCTGTTCCTCCTCCTTTGGAGGAGGTTAGAAGGAGGTCTTTTCCCAATTTGATTTCCACGCTGGGCTCGTTGGACAACCAGTCGGAACCTTGCAGCAATAAAGCATAACAGGCTTCTGCCGTTGCCTTAGTTGTTTTCCAGTTTGTGGTTTGTTTATTCTTTAAAAGCCATGTTCGAAGATCGTTGACAGTTTTTTGATCTTTGCTGATCTCCTGGAAAGCTTCGATCAACAGTGATTGCGTTTCAATCGGAGCCTGGTACCAAAACCATCCGTTTGGTTGATCTTTCCAATACATGCCCAACTCTTCGTTCACGATCGCTGTTTCCTTCAATGATCTTAAAATATCCGTAGCAGTTTTTGTATCACCCGACCTTGAAAACAACAAAGCGATCATCCCCTGCATGTATTTGTTTTGTTTTGTCCAATAAAGTCGAGTTTGTTTTTTAAAATAATCATAAGCGGCTTGTGACGGTTTCGCAACCGGATATTCAGGAAAAAAGCTGCGCATATATAAATATTGTATCTCTGAATAACCTGGTAAATATTTTTTGAGATCGGTTTTGTATTTAACAAGCCGGTCATAATCATCTTTTATTTTTTTGTCGAGATAAGGGATCGCCGTCGAAAGAATTTGTTTTAATTTCCCGTCCTGGCCGCTGGCGAAGGCTTTTAATTTTTTGAGATGTCCAATACCAGTAATAATATATTGTGTGATGTAGCGATCATCGGGCCCACGTTTGAACCAGACAAAACCTCCATTTTCTGATTGCATTTGTTTAAGCTTTTCCAAAGAATTATTTAGCTCGTTACTCATCTTAACCATATCAAACAGCAGGGCAATGTTTTTCTTTTGTTGTTCTTCGGATTTTGCCTCGAGGACCCAGGGGGTCTCTTGTAACAAAACAGATTTCAATTCCTGGTTTTTTTGAAGGGCGCTCACGAGGGCCCCCTCTAAATCTCCTCCGCCAGCTGGCGGAGAGACTTTCGAAGACTCCAGCCACTGGGAAAAAATTTGTTTGATGCGGGGTGAAGAGTTGGCGATCAGGGTTGCCAGCGAATTGGCGTAGTAACGGTTCCACATTTGCTCGGCACATTCATAAGGAAATTCCATGAGATAAGGAAGAGATTGCAATGCATGCCAGGCCGGATTGCTGGTGTATTCAACAGTTAGAGCATAGTTCTGCAAGCTTTCAGAGGCCCCCTCCTTACCTCCTCCAGTGGGGGAGGAATTGAGAAGTTTTTCGAACGTAAAGTTTTTTGTTCCGGTTCCTCTCATATTTAAAGGCAGTGTTTCTGTTACCAAAGTTTTATTGGTAAGAACCGGCATGGCATCTTCTTCTCCATCGGACAAAGCCTCCCCTAAATCGCCTCCGGTGGAGGGGACTTTTGCAATTATTCTCCACGTTAGCGCCTTGTTGAACAGGTAAGGGACTTGAATTGGAAATTTTACCGCGTCGCTTTGTCCAGGCGCGACTGTGAAATATTGATTGGGA
>VBAQ01000193.1 GCA_005883765.1 Bacteroidota bacterium | reverse complement strand
AAATGGAACTTTCTATTTTCAAAAGCTAAAAATTTTTTTCCGATTAGCCGGAAATTAAAAAGGAACACTGCTATTCTTGCCAATAAAATTATTTTGAGAAATGTCCAGGCATTGCAACAACCGTAATTTGCTACCTTGGAGTAATGAGAAAACTATTGCTCTTAATCGTAGGTTTATTTTCTTGCTTCAGCTTGTGTGCTCAAAATCTTACAACGCAACAATACAAACAAGATTTTGATTATTTCTGGAGAACTATTGACGACAATTACTGTTACTGGGACAAAAAACAAACTGATTGGAATGAGGTAAGAAAAATTTACGGTCCCCTTGTTGACACTGTTACATCGAAAACGGGATTTATATCCATCCTTGAAAAGACTTTTTACGAATTATACGATCACCATGCATCTTTAAACTCGAATACTGCAGAGTCCCAAAGATTAGTTCCTTCTGGCTGTGACCTATGGGCAGAATATATAAATGGCAAGCCCACTATAACGGAAGTTCATTTAAACTCTGGCGCCGATAAAGTTGGAATGTGGCCCGGCATGGAGATAGTCATGGTGAATGACATGCCAGTGGAGACTGCAATGCAAGATTTCTTGCCAAAATGCATGAAGGGGGCCGATGGTGAAGCAAAAAATTATGCGTTGCGCGAGTTGTTGGCCGGCAAGCACTCGGTAAAGAGGAAGATCACCGCAAGTTATCAAAATCAGAAGAAGGATTTTTTTCCGGATCAGCCAATCAATTTGCTGGAAACAAATAATTACGAAACCGCAATAGAATCTAAAATATTACAAGGAAACATCGGGTACATAGTTATTAAAAATGCGCTGGGTAATAATAAGCTCATTCACGTTTTTGATTCTGTTTTGACAACTTTGATGAATACTAAAGCGATGATCTTAGATCTCAGGGAAACGCCGAGCGGAGGCAACACCACAGTGGCCCGATCCATACTGGGTCGATTTGTTACCCGCGAAGCATTTTACCAGAAACACGAGCTGACCTCCGAAGAAAAACAGTTTGGCGTGAAGCAGAGCTGGGTAGAAGTAGTGTCTCCAAAAAAACCTCCTTATAAAAATCTTTTAATTGTGTTAGTTGACCACTGGACTGGCTCCGTAGGTGAAGGCATTGCCATTGGTTTCGATGCGCTGAAACGAGGTACCACGATTGGAACCAGGATGGCGGGACTGAACGGAGCGATCTATTCATTTGCAATGCCTAATTCGGGAATAGGATTTTCTTTTCCCGCCGAGAAACTTTTTCACGTAAATGGCACTCCCAGGGAAAATTTCAAACCCGTTGTTGAAGTGGATTTGTCGAAGAGAAAACACAATGAAGATTACATTCTGCAGCAAGGCCTGAAATACATTTCTGATCCTCTCGTTCAAAAGTCTCGGCAGTGAACATCGTGGCTCAGTTTTCTTGCAAAACTTGGGAAGACATATGCGTGTGTGATCATTCGATCTTTTTTTCTATCAACCAGTGATGACCAAAAGGATCAGTAACACTGCCCTGCGTGTAGCCATACTCGTAATCTTTTACGGGGTTTGTTTCTGTGCCTCCGGCCTCAATTGCTTTGGCCATCGTCGCACGGGGATCAGGCACAAATAAACCAAGAAGCACGCAAGTGCCATTCAAAGATTCCGGACTCAACTCAGTTTCGCGTCCAACCTCTTCATGGAGATGAAACATTGCACCATCAATGGACAGTTCCGCTACATGAACGCTGCCGTCATCATTGCTCCAGCGGCGCAATTCCGTAGCATTAAATGCTTTCTTGTAAAACTCCATTCCGGCGGCTACATTTTTGAGAAAAAGCTGGGGAGCAAAGAATGTTGAAACCTGTTTCATAGACATTTTTTTGGTCGGACAAATTACTGATTTTATATAATCTTTCCTGGCAGGGAGCCCTGTACACTCAAGGCAATTTTTTTTTAACTACCGAAGCGTGACTCAAACGTGATCGAAAGTCCATACCTTTAGTAAGACGAACATGATCTATGAATTAAATGCAACGCGTTTCCTTTAAAAAAACACTGCCGTTCGCAATCTTGACTTTCTATCGTTCATTTTAAACCTAAATACATATATCATGAAGACATTACACTGTCGCGACGTTGGGTTTGACTGTCCGGGCGTGATTCAAGCCAACACAGATGACGAAGTTTTGATGCAGGCTGCTCAGCATGCCAAGGAAGTTCATGGCGTAGCGGTAAGCCCTGAAATGGCGGAACAAATGAAAAAGCTAATTAAAGAAGAAGCCTTCGAAGTCAGCGAAGATTGAAAATGAAAAATTGAAATTAGAGTTTTTCATGTGCGCTTGCTCCTTGGGTGGCGAGTTAATGCAAGTTTCAACAAGGGCTAATGAATTCTTTCGCTCAAAATGACTGAGGGGGCAGTTCTTAGTTGAGAAGGACCGCAAGCTCGACAAAAAAGCCGGTAATATTCCGGCGACCGCAATGGTTATACCTGTCGCCAATGCAGGTGGTAATTTTTATCTTTCGGAAATGCGCATTACTTCAAAACAGGGATCGAAGCCGCAACATCAGAAATTAATTCCCGCAATTTATCCCAAGCCGAATTGGAAACATTGAGGAACAATTCCCTGAGATTTTTCACTTTGTGAGAACTAAGAGGGACAGAAGTAACAGCTAGGCAACTCTATTCGCCGGCAGTAGCTCGGCAACGATGGCTTTGTTGCTGGCCACAAAAAGTTCTCAGTAATTATCGTGTGACCGGGGTCCCTTTCTATTTTATTAAAAAACATTTTTGCTATAAACTATCTTTCCTCCAATAAACGTCAATACACTTTCCGTTGACGGTAATTTATCCGGGCTGACATTGAAAATATCCTGCGAGAGCACTGCAAGATCGGCCAATTTTCCTTTAGTCAATGTGCCCTTTTCATCCTCCTTAAATTCTGCATAGGCAGATCCGTAGGTGTAGGCAATTACAGCTTCTTCACGTGAAATTGCTTCCTTCGGATTATCCGGGTGTATTGTTGCAAGCATAATATTCACATAAGGATTAAAAGGACCGTCACTGCCAATTGCAAGTGGGATATTATTATCCAACAACGAACGCAATGGCTGCACGTAGTTGATTCTCGTACTTCCAAAACGTTTTGATATTATTTGAGGCAAACCAAGATGGGTCGGATTTTGTACGATAACGATACCGAATTGCTTCAAAATATTAATATCTTCAGTTTGTACTACGGCAAGTTCGCCATGTTCGATCCTGACTCTTTTATTCTTCCAGAATGCGGCGGGATGGAGTGATTGCATGGTGCGGATTATGGTCGTAATGGTACTGTCACCAACTGCATGGATGATGATCTGCTGTTTATGCGCAAGGCAGAACTCCATGTAATGCTTGAGTGTCGGTGCGTCGAAATTTAAGCGACCATATGCGCCGGGTTTATCACTGTATGGCTGCCGCAGACAGGCAAGTCGTTCTACAGGTGTTCCATCCAGGACAAGCTTTACACCTGAAACGTAATTCATCTTATTTAACGAATGAAAAAAACCGTTCCAATCATCCAGTAATAACCTTGTGTTGTTCGTAAATGGGAAAGCCATCAATCTAACCCTGCATGGAAACACATGAGTAGTGTACAAGTCCACAGCTTGCTTCGCAAAATGTTGCGTGCACATATTTTGAACTGTTGTAATTCCCAATGCTGCTGTTTGTTCATAATATCCCTTGATGTTCCGAATTATTGTTGAGCTATCCATTTTCCTGCTGAATTCGGCACCAACCCGAAAATTTGCATACTCTTCAATCAATCCTGTCAATTGCTGATCGGCGTCTTTATCCAACCTACCACCAAGAAATTCGGTTTGCATATCAAATCCAAAAAACTTCAGTGCTGCAGAATTTAGAATCTTGCCATGCCCTGTCCATGCGGACATCATCACCGGGTTTTGCGGTGCAATACTATCGAGTGCCTTTCTTCTTACCGTTGTGTCGTCAAGCAGAGCAGGATCGATTGTCGTTATAATAAAAGTTCCCCGCGGTACCTGGTTTACAATTTTTACAATGCTGTCTCTAAGGATTTGCCACGGCGTAGGTGCAAAAGGATCAGCCGATAATTCAAAACGACGTGCAGGGTAGAGTGCGCCAACATGGGCATGAGCATCATTAAAACCGGCTACGACTAATCTTTTATCCAGGTTGATCAGCTTTGTGCTACTGCCTTTTGATTTCAATATTTCAGCATTTCCTCCAACAGCGAGAATTCGTTCTCCTTTTATCGCTAGGGCCTCTGCCCAAAGTCGTTTTTTATCTGACGTAAATATTTTACCGTTATAAAGAATATAATCGGCCTGCGAATAAGTTGTAACTACGGCAAGTAAAAGGAGAAATAAAAAGGATACTCTCATTGACAGAATTGATTGATGTCTGAATTTACTAATTAATCCCTTCTACCATCAGTTTGAAGCGAAGGCAAAAATTAATAATTATATAATCCATCGTGGCTGTACTATTAGTTGTTGTATTTTGGCTTGGGCCTGACCAGGTGTCGATCTGAACTTAGACCGACGGTTCTGAGCTTCGTATATCTGCTCCGATAAACATAGTTCTGGCATGATATTATAACCTCCTCTGTGAGGCTTTCTTAAATCAGGATTCTGGTCTCAACTTTTTCATGAAGACCTTTAACTTAAAGAGTTTAGTCAAAATCTCTCTCGTGCTTTTGCCGGTCCACACTCTGTGTCAAACAAACTCGCCGCGCCAAAATAATGATCAGAAAGAATCAAAAACAGATACGATTTTTTCTTCCTATATTAAAATTGCCGCCAATCCGCAACTAAAAGGCAATGGTATCAAAAGAATCCTTGTAGGGAAAAATTACCGGAATGAATGGGTCGAGCCTGTTAAAACACCTCTGCTTGGTTTAAATACTGCTTATGGTGGCCTGGTTCCGAAAAAACTTGGTGGAGGTAAGGAAACAAGAACGCTTCGTGTTGAAGACAGTACAGGGAGGCAATGGGCGTTTCGTTCTGTGGAGAAATTTCCTGAAAATGTCATTCCACCTGAACTGAAAAAAACCTTCGCAGAAAAATTAATAAGGGATGGAATATCTGCGTCTTACCCTTACGGGGTTATGTCAATGGGCGTTCTGTCCAATGCTGTAGATGTTCCCTATTTTAAAAATACATTGGTGTATATCCCCGATGGTCCTGCTTTAAAGGAATTCCGTCCGAAATTCAATAACATTTTGGTTTTGATGGAAGAAAAAGAACCTTCCGGAATTGCAAAACAAAAAGACGACAAAAAAGAAAAGCTGCTCAGCACAAATGAACTCATTTATGAGTTGACAAATGATAACAGAAATACAGTGGATCAATTGTCGGTGCTCCGTGCACGTTTGCTCGACAATTTCGTAATGGATTTTGACCGCCATGAAGACCAATGGGAATGGCTTGGTGTTGATTCCGCGGGGCGCAAAATTTATTACGCGCTCCCCAATGATCGCGACCAGGTCTTCTATTCAAATCATGGCATCTTATCAAAATGGGTGAGTAGCAAAACAATTCTTCCGGAAACGCAGGGATTCAGAAAAAAAGCAAAGGATATCCGGACTTTCAACAAAGCCGCACAGAATTTTGACCGTTTCTTTTTGACCGGCTTATCGGAAAATGAATGGAGCACACAGATCGATGAGTTTCTAAATGCAATGACAGATTCTGTTATTGAGTCTGCTATGGACAAACAACCCAAAGAAATTCAAAAATATTCCGCGGAAAAAATTGCCAGCACGCTGAAACAAAAGCGCCGGTACTTCAAAGAGGATATGATGAGATATTACCGTTTCCTGTCAAATACTGTTTCAATCGTTGGAACAAATGAACGCGAGCAATTCTCAATAGCTAAAAAAGAAAACGAGGTTTCTGTTGTTGTAAATAGGATCGATAGCGCTGGCAATATATCTTCAAAACTTTATGAGCGCACCTTTGATCCTGGCATTACCAAAGAGATCAGGATATACGGTCTTGAAGGCAATGATAAGTTTGTGATGCAAGGCGAAGAATCTAAAATAAAGATCCGGCTGATCAGCGGGCCGGGTGATGATGAATTTACCAATACGGGCGATGGGCGGAAAGTGCTGGCTTATGATGCGGCTTTTGAAAAAAATATTTTTTCAGGGGATCAAAACTTCCGCAAACGAATATCAGACGATCCCCAAATTAATAATTATACAAGGTTAGGGTATCGTTATAACCATGGTTCTGTGGGAATATCTCTTGAATATTCGACGGATGGCGGCCTTTTTATAGGACCTAAGTTTAAGATGGTAAAACAAGGCTTTAGAAAAGAACCTTATAGTTCAAGCCACTTGTTTGCTGTTGATCGGGCGATCAACTCTTCATCTTATGCCATAAAATATAATGCAGATTTTATAAAAGCATTTGGTAACACTGATCTTCTATTTCGCAGTGACGCCACGTTGCCAACAAGTCGAACCCTT
>VBAQ01000192.1 GCA_005883765.1 Bacteroidota bacterium | reverse complement strand
TGAAGAGGAGCGATGTGTTGCAGATGATCACTAAAAGTTCTTTTAATATCTGTATAGCGGGCACACATGGAAAGACAACCATTACAACAATGATCGCGCATTTATTGCGGGATAGTGGTTACGGCTGCAATGCTTTCCTGGGTGGTGTTTCAGTGAACTACGGAACAAATTTTTGGTCGAGTGATAAAAATGTGTGCGTCATTGAGGCAGATGAATATGATAGAAGCTTTTTGAAACTAAGTCCGGACGTAGCTGTTGTCAGTGCCATGGACCCGGATCACCTGGATATCTATGGAAATGCAGAAGCAATGGAACAGGCTTTTATTGACTTCAGTACTAAACTTAGACCCGGTGGACTATTGGTTAGCAAGTTTGGATTGAAGAGAGCAAGAGATTTAAAAGCGGGGAATCATCTCAGTTACAGTTTGCAAAATGAAAGCGCCGATGCTTATGCCGAAAACATCACGATGAAAAATGGAAATTACAAGTTTGATGTAATCGTAAAAGCGAATAAAATAGAAAGCCTGGTGCTGCACATGGGCGGGATGCACAACGTCGAGAATGCAGTGGCAGCCATAACGGTAGCGAGTTCTTTGGAAATCGAAACTGACAGGATCAAAGATGCCGTACAAAGTTTTAAGGGAGTGAAACGAAGATTTGAGTATATCATCAAAAATGAGCGAATCGTTTTTATTGATGATTATGCTCATCATCCCGAAGAGTTGAGGGCCCTGATACACGGAGCAAAAACGTTGTTCAGGGAAAAAAAATGTACGATCGTTTTTCAACCGCACCTGTACACAAGGACCAGGGACCTGGCAAGTGGATTTGCAGAAGTGCTGGACATGGCGGATGAAATTATTTTACTACCCATCTACCCGGCGAGAGAGCTACCGATAGAAGGAGTGGGCAGCGAAATGATTCTAAAAAAAATGAAAAACGAAAATAAACTGGTAATGACTAAAGAAGAGCTGATGAGCTGGATCGGAAATAAGTATTTAAAAAATATCAATAAGGAATTTGGTGAGGTGTTGGTAACAGCGGGTGCAGGGGATATTGACATGATGGTTGAACCTATTCAGGAAATCTTAGAAAACTTATAACGTGAATACAAAACGCATCATACAAAAGATAGTTTTTATCATGCTGACTTTAGCGGCATGCAGCGGTTTGGTGGTATTGCTCGTAGCCGCGATTGGAAAAAAGAATCATGAGCGTTGCAGGGACTACGTCATTACCATAAAAGGTGCACAGTATAATCTTTTTATTGATGAAAAGGATATAAACAAGTTATTGGTTGATGCGACGACCGGAAAGATCAGCGGGCAGCGTATCTCAGATTTCAATTTAAGGAGGCTTGAGCAAGTGATTAGAGGCAATGCCTGGGTGCAGAATGCCAATCTTTATTTTGACAACCGGGATGTGTTGCATATTACCGTAAGTGAGAAAGAACCCATAGCCCGAATATTTACTACCACAGGCAAATCTTTTTATATAGACAGCAACGAAAAACAAATGCCTTTGTCAGATAAGTTGAGTGCCAGAGTGCCCGTATTTACCAATTTCCCCCAGAAAAAGATCTTGAGTGAGAAAGACAGCGTGCTGTTAAATGAGATAAAGAAAACTGCATTGTTCATTTTGAGTGATCCCTTCTGGATGTCGCAAACAGAACAAATTGACATCAAAGACAGGAATTTCGAAATGGTTCCGACAATAGGAAATCATATTGTCAGGCTTGGCAATGGCGACGACATCGATAAAAAATTTCACAGGCTGTTTGTTTTTTATCAACAGGTCATGAGCAAGTCAGGCTTTAACAGGTACAATATTGTCGATGTACAATTTGACGGGCAGGTGATCGGAACAAAGGACAAGATCAGTAAAGTAGATTCAGTTCAGTTGAGAAAGAACATCGATAAACTGTTGAAGGAAGCGAAAGATATGCAGCAGGACACTATCACCACAGTGGCGTCGATAGACAACGAAACTAACCTTGAGCAATCGACTATATCACGTACTTCTATGGCTGCAGCAAAACTAAATTCCAATCCCATGAAAAGTGGAACCGCGAAACCAAAACTAATTGTGAAGAAAGCGGAAGAAAAGAAACCGAAGGCTGTGATGCAAAGGTGAGTGAACCTCACCTGGCCTCTCCAAACGCTTGCGCTAAAGCTTCGTCCGGCGCCATAGGCTATGGCCGACGGCGTCAGCGTTGGCGCAAGGAGAGGAACAACACACAGCCCTCGCTTTTCGAGGATGCCGATTTTGATCAGAGTTCTTACAAGTGCTGAATGCAGAAATAAAGTTGATATGGTAGCGATGCAGATTGGATTTGCAATACTGCACCTCTCCCTCTCCAAACGGAGAGGGAGAAGGTGGGTGAGGCCGAACAGAATTACAAAGCGATGAAAGGATTGCGACTGTGCCTTCGCGAAGCTTCGGCGAAGCAAGGCGCAACAGAAGATCAATCGGAGTTACTGAGGTCGGTATCATAAAAAATAAAAATCAAGAAAGTTTCGCAACCCATAACCCATAACCCGTAACTCATGAGCCGCAACTAAGAGCAAGCAAACAACTAAAAACAGCATACTATGAACAACGAACAACCCATTATTGTCGGTCTTGACATCGGAACAACCAAGATTGCAGTGATTGCCGGACGAAAAAATGAATTCGGCAAGCTGGAGATTCTTGGATTTGGCCGTGCCAACAGCAACGGTGTAAAGCATGGCCAGGTGCTGAACATCGATGAAACGATCAAAGCCATTAAAACTGCGCTTGAAAATTGTTACGCTTCCAATCCGAACCTGGAAGTAAATGAAGTGTATGTGGGCATTGCCGGCCACCACATCAAAAGCCTGCAGACCCGCGGCGATATTGTTCGCCAGAATACAGAAGAAGAAATTACACAATCAGAGATCGATCAGCTGGTGGCTGATCAATACAAAACCTATATTCCCGCCGGCGACCAGATCATTGATGTGATACCACAGGAGTTTACTGTTGATAATTTTCAAAATATCACGCGGCCGATCGGCTACGGCGGCGTGAAGCTGGGTGCGAATTTTCACATTATCACAGGAGATAAGAATGCGATCCGCAACATCAATCGTAGCGTAGAAAAGGCAAGCCTTCACACAAAAGACCTGGTGTTGCAGCCGCTCGCATCTTCATCAGCTGTCATGGGCCAGGAAGACCTGGAAGCCGGTGTTGCTATTGTTGATATTGGTGGTGGCACCACTGACCTCGCCGTATTTTACGAGGGCATTCTCAAACATACAGCCGTCATTCCTTTTGCCGGAGAAAATATTACTAACGATATAAAAACGGGGCTCGGTGTGTTAAAGACACAAGCTGAACAAATGAAGGTTCAGTTCGGAAGCGCCCTGTCGAATGAAGCAAAGGCCAATGCCTACATCACTATTCCGGGATTGCGGGGAATGCCAGCGAAAGAGATCAGTGTGAAGAATCTTGCCAATATCATACAGGCAAGAATGAACGAGATACTTGATTTTGTTACTTATCATTTAAAACAGGTTGGTCTCGATAATAAAATGTTGAATGGTGGAATCATCTTAACGGGCGGCGGCTCTCAGCTCAAACATTTGATTCAATTAACAGAGTACGTAACGGGACTAAATGCGAGGATCGGATTTCCCAATGAGCATCTCGCTTCTGGTCATATTGAAGAATTGGCCAAACCCACTTATTCTACCTGCATTGGTTTAATATTAAAAGGTTACGACGACTATGAACACAATCGTAAACAATTCGACAAAGATTATAAGAAGGTGGACGTCCCCGACGGACTAAAAAAAGTAATGAATGGAGAAGAAATGGAACAGGAAGAATTGGTCAGCGAAGAAAATATGAGAAGAAGAAAAAGTCTGAATAATTTCTGGGGAAGATTTAAGGACGGAATTATCGATTTGTTCAAGGAGGAGGATAAGGCGTTTTAATCCAATCCCAAATCCCAAATTTCAATAAACAACTTACTAACTCAACAAAAAAGTACTCATGATACATTTTGATCTGCCTAAAGAAAAATCGTCCATCATCAAAGTAATTGGTGTCGGTGGCGGCGGTAGCAACGCTGTCAATCACATGTTCAGTCAACAGATCGACGGCGTAAATTTTATTATCTGCAATACCGACGCGCAGGCGATTGCATTGAGTCTTGTGCCCAATAAAGTGCAGCTTGGTCCTCACCTGACGCAAGGCTTGGGTGCCGGCGCAAATCCCGAGATCGGGAGACAAGCGACGGAAGAATCGCTCGAGGAGATAGAGCGAATACTCGAAGTAAACACCAAGATGGCATTTATTACGGCGGGCATGGGCGGTGGCACGGGAACTGGAGGTGCACCTATCATCGCAAAAATTTGCAAGGATCTTGGTATTCTCACAGTGGGAATTGTTACGACGCCATTTGCTTATGAAGGGAAAAAACGTCAGCAGCAAGCCGAAGATGGAATTAAAATTCTGAAGTCCTATGTCGATACCTTACTTGTTATCAGCAACGATAAACTGCGACACCAGTTTGGGAATCTAAAAATGCGTGAAGCATTTGCAAAAGCCGATAATGTTTTAGCCACGGCTGCAAAATGCATCACTGATGTTATCAATAGCACAGGACAGATTAACGTTGACTTTGCTGACGTGTGCACGGTGATGAAGAATGGTGGTGTTGCTATCCTGGGAAGTGCATCTGTTGCGGGCGACGATCGGGCGCGCAAAGCGATCGAAGAAGCGTTGAACTCGCCATTGCTCAATGACAACGATATCAGCGGAGCAAAATGGATACTCATCAATATCAATTCTGCGGAAGGCGCACATGAGTTCACTATGGATGAAGTGGAGATCATACAAAACCATTTGCTCACGCAGGCAGGTGAAGGCACCGATGTCATACTCGGCCTTGGTTACGATAATTCTTTAGATGATAAAATTGGAATTACGCTGATTGCAACCGGCTTCCAGCATAAAGATCCATTCACGTTACCTGTTGTAAAAAAACCGGAACCAAAAGAAGAAAAAATTATCATGGTTTTGGGGCAAACAGAAGAAGTGAAACAGGAAGAAAAGAAAGTCCAAAAAGATGCTGATAGGAACGAGAAAAAAACCGTTGCTCCTGTGTCGGTGAATGAAGCGTTGCGTGACGAACTTGCTCCAAAGCTCATTGAACCGATCTCATCAGATGAAGAATCTTTTTCTGCTTTCATGATGTTTGAAGACGAAGATCCGATCCGTGAGACAGAGAGAGAAATTTTACCAGATGAATCTGTGATCATTCATTGGGAGTTAAATATGCAAACTTCCGTTGATAGTGAAATCACAGGAAAGAAACCTGAGGAAACTACGGTTGAAAATGATAAAACTACTGTTGAGAAATTGTCAATTGCAGAAAAGAAAGAGATGATAATTTCGGAGCACCAATCCACAACCCGCACTAATAACACCGAACCCAATCCAAAAATAAGTACTACCCCGGTGTCTGCAGCATCGGGTGGCTATCTGGCCAGGCCGTCCAATATTTACGCAGAATCACAAGCAGAGGTATTCACCTCAACGCCTTCTGCCGAAGAACCGGTTCCGCAACACGACCAAAAACATGTCAGCGAAGAATCTCTTTGCGATATGCAAATGGTCATGCGGGATGACATTCCTGCGGCGGATGAGCCGTTGGCCCATCAAGCTCAGCCACCTTTGACTACTGATGCTGAGGATCCCGCTCTGCGGGACGAAGCGGATGAGCAAAAACGTAGGGCCGCTGAACGTTTGCACAAGTTGCGCAACTTGTCATTTAACGTAAACAGCGCTGACCCGAATAATGAGTTTGAAAACGTGCCGGCCTATATCCGCCGCAATATGGAATTGTACGGCAATTCTTTTTCTGCAGTTGAAAATTTTTACAGCAACTACACTGTAAAAAAAGACGAAAACAATAACACACAGATCAGCACACTGAATACTTTTCTTGA
>VBAQ01000191.1 GCA_005883765.1 Bacteroidota bacterium | reverse complement strand
TGATGTTACTCTTAATGACAAAAGCAATACCCTAAAAGGTTTTTTAAGGCTTGAATACATTAACCATTCTCCTGACAAACTGGATTTCGTCTGGTTTCACCTATGGCCAAATGCCTATAAAAATGAAAGCACTGCTTACGCAAAACAAATCTTCCGGGAAAAGGATGGGAAAAAGAAATGGAAAGACCTGGTAGATAAAGGATCAATGGACAGCCTGGATTTTGAAGTGAACGGCGTAAAGGCGAAGACCGAGCCGGATCCGGAAAACATTGACATCCTAAAAGTCTTATTACCGTCAACTCTTGCGCCGGGCGGAAAAATAACAATAACAACACCGTTCGTTGAACATTTGCCGACCTATATTTCCCGATCAGGGCATATCGGTGAGTCTTACATGATTTGCCAATGGTACCCGAAGCCAGCAGTTTACGATAGTAAAGGGTGGCATTCGATGCCTTATCTCGAGACAGGAGAATTTTATGGTGAATATGGAAAATATACAGTAAACATCACAGCGCCGTCCAATTATGTTATTGCAGCAACAGGAATGATGCAAAATGATAATGAATTGAAATACTATAAAGAGCTTGGCGCGCAAAACCTCGGGTCCCCGAAAAACAAGAAATATACTCCAATTACCAATGAGCCAACCAAGACACTGACTTATTACGCTGAAAATGTTCACGATTTCGCCTGGTTCGCCGATAAAGACTTCATTATTGACTATGATACGATGCGGCTTGCGTCAGGAAGGGTCGTCGATGTATTCACCTATCATGCCCGTTCTGGCAATATTCTTTGGAAGGGAAGTGTGGATTATGTTAAAGATGCTGTTCGACATTATTCGTCGTGGATCGGAGAATATCCTTACCCGGTTGTACAAGCGGTCGAAGGTCCAAAAAACTTAAGTTCCGGCGGGATGGAGTACCCCATGATCACACTCGTCACCGAACCAAATGCCGATGAAGAAAACCTGGACGTTACCATTGCGCACGAAGTGGGACATAATTGGTTTTATGCGGTTATAGGAAGCAATGAAAGAGATCATCCATGGATGGATGAGGGTCTGAATACTTATTTTCAATTTCGCTACGACCATGAGAAATACAAGAATAATATTCTTTTTGGCAATGCCATTCCCGAGAATGTCAGGGAAGCTCCGTTAGACAAATTTGAAGCCTCTGTTTACCTGACGTTGATTAAAATTCCCATGGAGAGCCCTATTGATCTTCCAGCACAGGATTATCCCGATGATGACACTTACGAAAAATCGGTATATATCAAAGCAGCTATTTGGATTTATATCATGGAGGTTTATGAAGGAAGAAAAAATCTTGACAAGGCCTTCAGGGAATATTTTGAGGAATGGAAATTTAAACATCCATATCCAGAAGATTTTCAAAAAGTGTTGGAAAGATCCCTCGGCAAATCAATGAATAACTACTTTGTGCAATTAAAGCTGAAAGGCAATTTGAAGTAGTGTAAACTTTTAGACAGCGGATAAACCGAAGGCAAAAAAGGTCAACTTAATGCACTTCTTTTCTATTTTTGATTGAAATACCACCTGTGAGAAAAATTACTTTCCTTCTGCTCGTAGCCCAAAGCTCATGGCTCGCAACTTTTTCCCAATACTGGCAACAACAGGTCAACTATGTTATTGACGTGACACTTCACGACAAGGACAATAGCCTCGATGCCTTCGAAAAAATCGAATACATAAATAATTCGCCCGACACTTTAAAATTCATTTGGCTTCACATCTGGCCAAATGCATATAAAAATGACAAAACAGCTTTCAGCAACCAAATGCTGATAAATGGCAACACTAAATTCTATTTCTCTGATAAGGAGCAAAGGGGGTATATCAATCGACTGGATTTTAAAGTAAACAACATCACTTGTGGCATCGAAGATCACCCGCAATACATTGACATTATCAAAGTGATTCTTCCCACACCGTTACCCCCCTCGCAAAAAATTATTATGTCGACGCCATTTCATGTGCAACTGCCGTACAATTTTTCACGGGGTGGTCATGATGGCGAAAGCTACCAGGTTACTCAATGGTATCCCAAGCCCGCAGTTTATGATAAAAAAGGATGGCATCCCATGCCCTATCTTGAGCAGGGTGAATACTACAGTGAATTTGGAAACTTCGATGTGAGGATCACTCTTCCAAAAAATTATGTGGTGGCTGCCACCGGCGAGTTGCAGAATGATCAGGATGAAAAGCAGTGGCTGATAACAAGAAATAATTTTTCGTGGAAACCCATTGTGCAAAAAAGGAAAATAAAAGGCGGTGGAACCAAAACCATGGTCCAAAAATTTCCCGCCTCATCTTCAGAAACAAAAACGCTTCGTTATACTCAGAATAATGTTCATGATTTTGCCTGGTTTGCAGACAAGCGGTTTATCGTCAACCACGATACCTGCCAGCTTGTGTCAGGGAAGACCATCGATGTGTTTACTTACTATACGCCGCACGAAAAAGACGTCTGGAAAAACAGCGTACAATACTCAAAACAGGCGATCAGGTTTCATTCATCAGAGTTAGGCGAATATCCCTACAATATTGTGAGTATAGTGCAGGGGCCTCAAAGTTTCGGCGGCGGCATGGAATATCCGACTATCACGGTCATTTCTCCAACCAGATCCGTCCGTGAACTTGATCTAACCATTTCGCATGAAATTGGCCACAATTGGTTGTATGGCATACTTGCAACGAATGAAAGGGATCATCCCTGGATGGATGAAGGCATCAACAGCTTTTATGATCACCGTTATTTAGCTGAGCATTACAAAGACGTACCGTCAGAAGAAAAAGCTCTCTTTGAAACCGTTGCTGCGGAAAAATTGGATCAGCCCATAGAAACAACTTCAGAAAAATTCAACCTGGTCAATTACGCACTGGTTGCTTATTATAAAACCTCAGAGTGGCTGCGATGGCTACAGGACCAGGTGGGACGACAAGCTTTTGACAAGGCGATGAAAGAGTATTACAGTCGCTGGCAGTTCAAGCATCCGCAACCACAAGATTTCAAAAATTCTTTTGAAGAAAGCACCGGCAGGAGTCTTGATTCAGCATTTGCATTATTAAATGAAAAAGGTATTCTTCCCAGTCAGCGGCGTAGCGGAACAACGTTCGACTTCTTTTTAAAGCCAAAATATTTTTCTGGTTTTCTCAACAATAGTTATCAAAACCTTATTACTATCGGGCCTTCAATTGGCATTAACAGCTACGATAAATTTATGGTTGGTGCCTTTCTCACTAACATCAAACTGCCATTGAATAGATTCAAATTTTTCATTGCGCCGATGTACGCGCTTGGATCGAAAAGATTTACAGGAATTGGAAAACTCGATTATTCGTTTTATCCGAACGGAACTTTCAGAAAAGTTGATGTTTTTTTGAATGGTTCAACCTTTACAGAAAATGAGTACGCAGATTCAGCCGGGAAAAAGACCTATTTGGCTTTCCAAAAAATAGTTCCTGGGATTCGTTTTACATTTAAAGAAAAAGATCCGCGAAGCAGTTTACACAGATTCATTCAATGGAAAACATTTTTCATTGCTGAGGATGGATTGCGTTTTTCGAGAGATACCGTAGGTAATCCGCCGGGTATTGTTACTCGAATACACAAAACAAAAGAAAACACAACTTTGAACCAACTATTATGCGTGATTGAAAATTTCCGGGCCCTGTATCCATACCGCGGGGAATTAAAAATAGAACAGGCAAAAGATTTTGTAAGAACCGCGTTCACCGGAAATTGTTTTTTCAATTATCCGAAAACTGGCGGCCTGGACGTCCGTCTTTTTGCGGGTAAGTTTTTTTATTCCGGCTCAAAAACAATTAGCAAACAATTCCAAACCGATCGCTATCATTTGAACCTTACGGGTGCCAATGGCTATGAAGATTATACTTACAGTGATTATTTTATTGGCCGCAATAAATTTGAAGGATTGCCAAGTCAGCAGATCATGATGCGTGACGGCGGTTTTAAAATCAGGACTGATCTGCTTGCATCTAAAGTGGGCAAAACCGATGATTGGTTGGCAGCCCTAAATTTTACTTCTTCGATCCCGCGTGGCATAAATCCTCTAAGTTTATTGCCAATCCACATTCCGCTAAAAGTATTTTTGGAAATTGGCACTTATGCAGATGCCTGGAAGCAAAATTCGGAACTGGATCATTTTTTATTTGATGGAGGTTTGCAGCTCTCTCTTCTAAAAAACACAGTAAATATTTACCTTCCTCTCATCTATAGCAAGGTGTATAAGGACTACATTCAATCTACCCTCGAAAAAAAGAACCGGTTGTGGAAAACAATTTCATTTAGCATTGATATTTCCAACTTCAACCTGAGAAAAATTGACAAGAATCTTTCATTCTGATGTCGAAGAGCCTGAACATACAATATCTCCAGCATCATGAAATTGATAAATCAAAATGGGACAAATGTATAAATGGAGCGGACAATGGACTGATCTATGGCTATTCATTTTATCTTGATCACATGGCCAAACATTGGGATGCGCTCGTATTGAACGATTATGAAGCGATCATGCCCTTGGCGTGGAATAAGAAATTCGGTATTCATTATTTGTATCAGCCTGCTTTTACAGCTTGCCTTGGAATCTTCGGGAAGGCCTTACACCAGGAAATCATCAATGGATTTATGCGAGCGATCCCACAAAAATTTCAACTGATCGAAATCTCATTGAATTATGGAAATATGTTTGGCCAAACGAGCACCATCTTATTTCCGGCGACCAATTATGTTTTAAAGTTGAATAAACCCTACAAGGAACTTTACACAAGCTACCGTGAAAATCACCAGCGGAATGTTCAAAAATCAGTTCAGTCAGGAAATACAGTTAAGAAAAATGTGTCAATAAATGAAATCATTCATTTAAACAAAGAACAGATGAAGACCATAAGACCCGTCGCAGATGCTGATTATGAGAAATTCGAAAAGCTTTACCAGGTATTATGCCGTGAAAACAAGGCCATAACGTACGGTATAGCGAACAATAAAAATGAACTGCTATCGTCCTGCCTTTTTTTCTTTTCGCATACCAGGGCTTATTATATTTTAGTCGGTAACCGTCACGAGGGCAGAAGCACGGGAGCATCACATGCTTTGATAGATGCGTTTATAAAAGACCACGCGGGGCAGGATCTGATTCTTGATTTTGAGGGTTCTGATATTGAAAGCCTCGCCTTATTTTATAGCGGTTTTGGTGCTACGAAAGAAATTTACCCAGTGATCAGGTGGAATCGATTACCGTGGTTTCTAAAATGGGTGAAGAGATGATTATTAATTAATAATTATTAATTAAAAACTTGTCAAGGAATTGCTCTGCAATTACGAGGTCTATCGGTCTCGTGATCTTAATATTCGTTTCTTCACCTTCTGTCAATGAAACGTTTAGTCCATAGGCCTCCACGACGGTTGCTTCATCCGTAAATTTATCTTTGTAATCGATCTCGTAGGCCGGTAACAAAATTTTACTATGGAAAGTTTGCGGCGTCTGTATGATCGCGAGCCGGGAACGATCAATCGCTTCACTTCCATCTCCATTGATCACGCGGACGCTATCTTTAAAAGGAACTGCCGGCACAGCACTTCCTGTTCGCATTGCTACTTCGTAACAGCGATGAATGAGGTCGACAGACACAAGGCAGCGAACGGCATCATGCACAAAAATGATCGACTCTTCTTTTACCAGGTTTAGTCCATTTTTTACAGAATCAAAGCGCGTATCACCGCCATTTGTCAGAAGGATCCTCTCATTTTCAAAATATGCATCAATAATTTCTTGCCCGATATCTGTAAAAGCTATGGGCAATACAAGAATTATCTGCAGATCATCATAGGCGTCGAGGAAAGCTTTGACCGAATAGTATAAAACCGGCTTATCCTTGAGGGGTAAAAATTGCTTGGGAAGATTACTACCCATCCTGGACCCAGTGCCTCCTGCTACAATGATGGCGTATTTTTTCATGAGAACCGGGATTTGCAGGAAAGATAAGGATTATGGGGAAAAATGTTACGTGGGATCAATGCCCGGGAGCCCTCTAAATCGAATATCGAAATTCGAAATTCGGATTTCGGATCTCTCACCTATCATCTATAGATCGCGATCTCGCTGCCACCATCGCTGCTTCGATATGCACGATACATTCCGGCACTGTTCAATATCAAGGCGTGGTTGCCCTGCCCGTCCACACCGATCATGCCTCCTTCGCCGTCGAGCTTTACCAATTTATCATTTACAACCATGTTCATGGCGTCATACAAGCTAAGGCCTTTGTATTCCATCAGGCAACTCACATCATAGGCCGCAACAGCACGAATGAACGGCTCACCATGACCCGTACAAC
>VBAQ01000120.1 GCA_005883765.1 Bacteroidota bacterium | reverse complement strand
CGGCTGCGATATATCCGCCGGTCAATGCAAGGTTTGGATAATAGTCGCCCCTGGCAGATTTTACAGCGGTCTCTGTGGCTTTCTTCCTCAAATCCATTGACGCCAGGTCTGCTCTTTTTGTGTACGCCGCCTGCACATATTCGTCTAAGTTTTTTAGCTCAGGATTTTGAGCGACCAGGGTTGAATCAGGGAGCAACTGTGTCTTCTCAGGAAGTCCCAACAGCAGATCCATGCTTACATTCGCCAGTTGCCAATTATTCTCTGCGTCAAGCAGGGTAAGCTCAACATTGGAAGTTTGCAGCTCGGCCTTCAAAAGATCGTTACGAGCTAGTAGTCCATTTTTTTCACAAGATTGCTGAAATCTTTCACGCGCTGCTGTGCCTCGGTCAAATTTTCCTTCACAAGATTAACCGATGACCTCGCCTTGTATAAATTGATGTAGGCTTCTGTAGTATTCTGTATAACTTCTTCTTTATCGTTATCTGCATCAAGTTTTATTGCCTCTGCTAAATATCTTGATGATTCGATCCCATATCGGATACGCCCGCCTGTGTAAATTGGAAGCGAAGCATTTACAATACCATACATGGCCTGTGAGATCTTTGGAGTGCCATTTTGATTTCCGCTGCTGTTTTTTGTTTTCAGATCGATGTTGGCAGTGCCCAGCCACAAGTATGAACCAGTAAGTTTTGCATCGGGTAATCTTTTCTCAACGGCCTCTCTCAATGCTGCGGTCGCTTCGTCAATTTTAGCCTGGCTACCCTTTAACTGCTTGCTATTTTTTAAACTTAGATCTATAGCCTCATTCAGACCGATCGGTCTTTCCTGAGCTTTCAAAATACCGGGCCCCAGTAAGTTTATCACTATTGCCAATCCAATTGATCGTTTATTCATAAGTCAATACTGCTTTAAAAAGAGATTTTAGATGATTACTCAGTTTTTTCTTTATGTGCTTTTCAAATTCTTCATCTGACAGGGCTTCAAGGTTGTTGAGTTTTTTATAATAATGTTGAGTAGTTACAAGGTGGCCCGTGGTGCCGATCAATGTGGCCATTAGTAATGGCACATCAATATTCTTTTTGAATTCCCCTTTTTTCTGACCTTCTGAGATCAGTTGCTGCACTAATTCCTGGTTCTTTTTTTTAAGCTCGTGAATTAATTTAGTCGTCGCCCCTTTCACGTCTGCCATCTGCTCTCTGGACATTATTTTATGAAAGCACTGCAGTTTCATTATTCTTTCCATATAACTATCTATCACTCCGTACACTTTTTGAAGGGAACTCATTTCCTTATTCTGCAACATGTTTTCAAGCTGCAACGTGATATAATGACCCCTATACTGGAATAACGATTCCATCAATTTTTCCTTGGAGCCGAAATAGTAGGAGATCATAGCAAGGTTCACACCAGCTTCTTCAGCAATGTCCCGAACGGAAGTGCCGTCAAAACCTTTGTTAGCGAAAAGTTCTTCGGCCGCCTCCATGATCTGTATTTGTTTTTCGCTGTATCCTGTCATTTTTTAAATAAAGGGGACAAAGTTAAACAAACGTTTAATTAAACCAAATAAAATTTTTATAAGCGGCCAGAATTTTGGCGGAATCACCTAAAAGAATCTTTCCGCTTCGTACTTTGCCGTTATGATAGAGGCTTTGCTGAAAGGAATTACACTCGGATTGTTGCTAAGCATATCGGTTGGTCCCATTGTATTTTCTATTCTTAAACAAAGCCTGAACAATGGTCATACCGGTGGAATGGCCTTTATCATTGGAGTTTCTGCGAGTGACGTTACCATGGTATTGGTGAGTAATGTTTTCACAGAATTGTTCAGCACGCTCAGCACTCACAAAAAAGAAATAGGAATAGCAGGAAGCATCTTCCTCATTTCCGTAGGTGTTTATTTTCTATTTTTTAAAAAGCTAAAAGTTAACGAAGAGGGGCAACAGGTCCTTGTTAAGTTTCGTAAAAGGGATTTCGCAAGAATCGCCTTATCCGGGTACCTGATGAATACTTTAAATCCGGCCGTCTTTCTCTTTTGGTTCACAGCCTCTACCACATTCATCAATCACACGCTCGAACAAAAGCTGGTTTTGTTTATCGTCTGTCTCGCAATCGTTTTTTCGGGCGATATTGCCAAAGTGATGCTGGCGGGTAAGATCAGGAAAAAATTGACGCCTCACAACATTCATATTATTAATCGCGTGAACGGTATCATTCTTATTTTTTTTGGAATTGCGTTGATCTGGGGACTGCTTACCTACGCGGATAAACTGAAATGATTATTTTTATGTGCCAATTTTTTATTGATTTAAACATCGCATAGAATTCACCATAATAAACTATTCATACCGTAGCTCTGAAAATGAATATTTTCTTGTGGTCCACTTCACCGGATGACAACTGAAGGATTTTTGCCGAAGCTCTGGGGGATTATCAAACGCGTTTTTATTTTTCTTTTCATTGCGCAAATTGTTTACATTATTTTATTGAAATGGATAAACCCGCCGGTCACGATCACACAACTCTCGAGCTTGTTCACCGGCCATGGGTTAAAAAGGGACTATGTTAGCCGAAATAACATTTCCATGAATGCAAAGCTGGCTGTAATCGCGTCCGAAGATCAATTATTTCCCGACCACAATGGATTTGATTTTAAGTCAATCGAAAAAGCAATGAAACATAACCAGAGAAGCAGGTCTCTGCATGGCGCAAGCACGATCAGCCAGCAGACGGCAAAAAATGTTTTCTTATGGCAAGGCAGAAGCTGGATACGAAAGGGCCTCGAAGTTTATTTCACATTTATGATAGAAAAGATATGGGGCAAAAAAAGGATCCTCGAAGTATATATGAATGTCGCTGAAATGGGCGACGGGGTTTTTGGAATTGAAAAAGCAGCCCAAAAGGATTTTAATAAGCATGCGATCAATTTATCCAGGCAGGAGACAGCCATGATAGCAGCTTGCTTGCCAAACCCTCAAAAATATTCTGTCAAACCCGTTTCCAGGTATGTTGCGGTACGCTCAGGATGGGTGCTTCGACAAATGAATAATCTGCAGGCTGACCCTGATGTTCAAAGGATCATTTCTGGCTCAAAAAAATAGCTATTCAACTATCAATTTTATTTTTTCGCTATTGTGCGGCGAAGTAAATGTGCCTTTGCTGTAAATAGAAAAGATCATGTAATATTTTCCCGGAGGCAACGAAGGATAAATGTCGACATAAAAATTGGTCGCTGATAGTCGGTAAATGTTGTAGTTGATGGGAACATTTTCTATCCACTGCCATTTATTGAAGAAAGCCAAAAAGATCTCAGCATCAATACGCGGATGAGTTCTTATGAAGTTCCAATATTGATCGGGCATTGTTACGCGGCAATGCAGGACAAGTTTTTCGCCCTGTTTTACGCGATAAACTTTTGCCGTAATAAATTTTACTTTGGCAAAGGAGACAAACGAAGAATCATATTTGTACCCCAGTGTGCCAATTGCCGTTTGCATTTTTTGTTGAAACGAATCGAGATTGTGAATGTCGAGCAGAAAAGCCGGCTTTCCAAGAATGGAATCCTCGATGGGCCAGAAGTTATAGTTGTTTCTTCTTTCGCGGTAGGAATTCAATGAATAGGTGGTTTGCCCGGAATAAAACCAATACTTCGAGGCGCGTTGATAAGAATTACCAAATACCACGGGCAGTCCACCTGTCTTTTCTTTCATGACCTGTGGCCAATTCTGCCAGCCATGATACTTCTGTTTTATTTCTTTAACGGGCACAATGTCTACTATGACTATTATTCTCGCAATAAGAACAAGGGCCATGGTTATGGGCAATTGCCGAAGCAGCCATCTTTGCCACTGAGCTCTTTCTGCAAGGAAATTGTGACTCAAAATGATCAACGGAACAATAGCAGGCGAGGTCCAGTTTGCTTCCACTTTTCCGCGAAAGGAACTTAACAGGAAGAAAACATAAATACCAAACAACGTGAACTTTAGTCCCCTTTCAAAAACATTTTTGGTCCTATACAAAAATGCGGCTGGCAAAAGAATGATCCCTGCAATGGGACCTGCTAATAAAATTTGTCCACCGATGTACTGAACAGTAAAGGAAAATCTGTATGGGTTGACATTACTCTCAAACAAATGGTAGCGAAAGCTGACCCAGTCATGCTGGTATTGCCACCATAAATGAGGCGCAAAAAACAATAAGGCGATCAAACCACCAAAATAAGTCTGATAGCGGGAAAGCAGTTTGATGTTGGCGACCAAAACAAAAAAAATGATCAGCACTGCATGGTACTTGCTATAAAGCAAGGCTGCCGTTACAAGTCCAAGTAAAAAAGCATAGAACAAATTGGTTCCCTCCAGGAATCTTCTGTAGCACAAAAAAAATAGGGCCGTAAAGAAAATAAGAGGCGTATCAGGGACAGCTACAAAACCGCTTAGCTGCAACACCGCTATTGATAAGATGATCACATAAAAAAGAAACGAGTTTTTCTTATCAATGAGCTTTTCAATAACAATCAATGAAAGAAAATTCAGCAAAAGAAAAAGCAGTCGCACGCCTAACTCGTTGTGAAAAATTAAATAACCAATTTTTATTAACACCGCAACCATTGGCGGATGGTCAAAATAACCCCAATCCAGGAACTTCGAATATACCCAGTAGTAAGCTTCGTCGTCCAGCAACTCTGTGTACCGGGACTGAATCAAACCCAAAATAGTCCAGGCTAAGTAGAACAACAGGCGGTGGTTCCTTTGCAGAAATGATCTCATTCGGCAACGAAAATACTGATTGGGCGAATTATTCTTTCAGTAAGCTATCGATCGATTGAATGGCCTTATCTAATCGATGATGACTATCACCGCTAATTTCAACCCATGGAATGGGTTGACTCATGATGATCGATTTATACATTTCATACAGTTTTTTTCTCGTTCCAAAATCGGGATATTCACGGAGGACATCAGAAGTCCATGGCAGATCAACATTGCACAGAAAATAGAGATCATATTTTCTTGTCGCTATTTCGTCTAAAATAAATTGGTGACATTTTCCAAAAACGAACTCACACCACACTTTCATTACGTACATGTCGGTGTCGATGAAGAGCGGTTTTGAGTTGTGATCCCGATAGCTATCGGGGCTGAGTTCTGAGTCACCTTTTTTCTTTTGACTCTGAACTCCCGACTCTGAACTCTTGACTAGCAACTGGATATATTTCTCTTCCAATTCAACTTGTCCGCGAGCGATGGTGAGAAGATCATCATAGCTATATTGAGTTCCATGGAGCAATAAATATTCCCTTGCATATTCGGGACACCATAAAGTATCGTAATGTTTCGCCAATTGCCGGCACAAAGTGCTTTTGCCTGTTGATTCAGGTCCGATGATGGCTATTTTTTTCAGCATGAAGCAGCAAGTTAATTCAATAAAATATTTGCCTGTCTCATTCGTCTTTCATTGTGTAACAATATTTTTTTACTCAAAAAAAGAAAGACATGTACTACAATCAGTCATGTGTGGGCCTTCGTAACACACTGGCCCACGAAGCCGCAAAAGGCGCTTATCCCGGAAGCAGGCAGCAGCACCAGTTTATCCGTTCCATGCAAAGAGCTGCGGTAAACATTTACAAAACAGAGAACAGCTATGAAATGTTGGTCTTTGCTCCCGGCCGCATCAAAGAAAATTTCCATCTTAATGTTAAAGGAAATGAGCTGACGGTTTCTTACTTACCTCCTGAAGGCTTTCCAAGGCCTGATTGGGTGAGGCGGGAATACAGCCGCGGTGCATTCGAAAGATCATTCACATTGGATGAAACAGTTGATGCGACTAACATTACAGCAAAGTATGTAGATGGAGTGTTGCAGGTGAGTTTACCGATTGTTCCGGGTAAAGAAAGTGGCAGCCAGGAAATTCCCATTAATTAAGAAGAGGGTTTGTCTTCGAAAAGGTGATGAAGATATTCGTCACCTTTTTGTTTTTCCTGTCTTGCTCTGCTCATCCATTCCAACAAACCAAACACAGCCATGATGAGCAGCACCAAATAATAAACACTCGTAAAAACGTAGTGTTTTACAAAATATAGAGGGATCGACGCAATGTTAGTTGCGATCCACCAATACCAGCTTTCCACTTTTTTCTTTGCCATCAGCCACATACCTGTGTAGGCAGTAGCGCTGGCAAATGCATCAGCCCATGGGATTGCCTGTGGGGCCTTACCATTTTCCTTTAACCAACTAAGTGTAAAATAAATGACAGTATAAAAAAAGATAAAAAATAAAACATGCTGCATCCATTCTTTTCCGGATGAATTTTTTATTATAACCACATGATGGTGTTGCTGATCCCTTTTTGTCCATAATATCCAGCCATATATGCTGACTACGGTATAATAAAAATTTACGCTTCCCTCACCCCAAAGCCCCACCTGAAAACTTAGGTAGATATAAATAATGGTATTGATCAACCCCACAGGATACACTAAAATATTCTCAATGCGACTAAACCACACGCTGGCAATGCCGGCAAAGACAGCGATGTACTCAAGCCAGCCGGTCTGTTTCATGCCATCAATAAACTCGCGATATATTTCAGGCAAGGACAAAAAATAATTTTGTCAAAAATATCACTATTGATTTGTGCTGCGGTATTTTCTCAACGGCCTCAGGTATTTTATTCCTTTTGATGTTTGAAAACGGGTCGGTATTTGCTGCCACTCGCCTCGCCTATTGAATGACCACACCAAGAAATGCAAATGAGGAAGTGCAGTGTAACCCGTTTTCCCGCTGAACGCGATCACTTGTCCCTTCGTAACGGAATCGCCGATATCTACTAATGCGCCATTGTTTTGAAGATGCCAGTAGCCGGCTCTTGAACCGTCGGCATGTTGCACCACAATATTATTTCCATAAGGACGATATTTTTTGTTCAGCCCTCCCTTGTTTCCATCCTGTTTAACCCTTACAACAATCCCATCTCTCGCTGCCAGGATTTTTGTTCCCCTTTTCATTTTAAAATCAAGCGCAGCTCTTTCTTTATGAGAAAACCGGCTGAAATACCCCTGTATCACTACGTGCGAAGTATTATGTTCATAAGGAAGCGCATAAACATAACTGGTGTCATCTTTAAGAATTCCTTTTTGGAGCAACCTTACTTCTTTCCGAAGCGGATTTTTGCTAGCCGCACAGCTAATGAAAAATAAGCACAGCAAGAGAAGGGACTTCAGCATTACGATCCACACGTTTTAAGTAAAACTAAGCTCATCACGTCATTTCACTGTTCATAATAATTTAATTTTTGCAATGGCTCAAAAATCGTAGCTTTTTTGCCCAATTATTTTTAACCATATAAAACTTTTGTTATGGCAACACAAGAAGCAGTAATGACAACACAGGATGTAGCTAACCGTCTGCATGAACTTTTTAAGGAGGGAAAATGGCAAGAAGCACAGGAGGAGTTTTTCAGTGAAGATGCCGACAGCATTGAACCAGCTAAAGCCCAAGGTATGCAATCGGTAAAAGGATTAGACGCTATTAAAAAGAAAGGACAACAGTTCAATGACATGGTTGAAGAGATGCACGGAGGTTATGTATCCGATCCGATTGTAGCCGGTAACTACGTTGCCTTCGCTATGGGTATCGATTGCACTTACAAAGGAATGGGGCGGCAGAAGATGGACGAAATTGCCTTGTACGAAGTAAAAGATGGGAAAATTGTAAAGGAGCAATTTTTCTATTGATGAATGAACGGGTTAGTAAGCGTCCCAAAATCTTGAATCAACAGGGAGTTGGGACGTTTATTTTTAGTAACCCCGGAATTTGGATGATACCAAAACCTCAGCTGCATGTGCTCCGAACATAGTCCATCGCAGCCTATTCGTTTTCTATTCTTCAATTATAATTCTCAAAAAATGGAAAAAGTAAATCTTGCTGAAAAACTCTCGCTGTTCAAAGAGCAATGGAATCCAAAGGTCGTCGGAGAATTAAATGGCCAATTGGTGAAGGTGGCTAAGTTCAAAGGGCCTTTTGTCTGGCACCATCATGATGATGAAGATGAATTGTTTTATGTGGTAAAAGGACGTTTTGATATGGAATTCCAGGATAAGACGGTTACCATCAGGGAAGGAGAGTTCATCATTGTCCCACGAGGTGTTGAGCATCGTCCCAATGCCCAGGAAGAATGCGAGGTGATGTTATTTGAACCCGCAAGTACCCTGAACACCGGGAATGTAGAAAATGAGCGAACATTACATCGACTTGAAAGCATCTGAGCTGTTCACCAATGGTCAAATAAACACATCCCTACTTTCATCTTAAAATAATTTTTATGTCATCAAGAGTGATACATTTTGAAATACCGGCTTCCAAGCCCGAACCAGTTATTAAATTCTTCCAGGAAACCTTCGGATGGAAAATAGAAAAATTTGGTGATCAGCCTTACTGGCTCTGCACTACGGGTAAGGAGGGTGAAATGGGCATCAATGGTGCCATCATGCCACGGGAAAATGAACGCCACCATGTACAGAATACAATCGGGGTAGCGAACATTGAAGCGTCACGAAAAACAATTGAGGCAAATGGAGGCACACTCGTTTCTGAAATAATGGATATCCCGAACATTGGCAAATTCTGCTATTTCAAAGACCCCGACGGAAATATTCATGGTATCATACAGCCGGTAGAGATGTGAAATAGGCTAAACTGGCAGGGTCAAGGTTAAGAAGTGGGATCGATCAAAATTAAGCTCAACCTTATCCGCATCCTCAACCTTGTTTTCTCATCTTTACAGCAAAATTGGACAATGAATATTGCCGTTCTTGGAGCAGGTATGGTAGGCAGGGCCATTGCTCTTGACCTTGCTTCTTCTTTTGATGTCACGTCATTTGATGTCAGCGAACAAAATCTGCAACTTCTCCAAAGTAAAAATTCTTCGCCAGCCGAACGGGCAGGAAAAATAAGAACCCAAAAGGCAAACCTGCAGGAATACAACCGTTATGAAAGCTGGCTTAGCCATTTCGATATTGTTGTTACTGCTGTACCGGGATTTATGGGCTTTGAAACATTGAAGACAGTTGTCAATTGCGGAAAAAATGTGTGTGACATTTCTTTTTTTCCTGAAGATGCATTGCAGCTTGATACACTGGCTAAAGAAAGAAATGTTACCGTGATCACCGACGTCGGTGTCGCGCCAGGCATGAGTAATTTATTTCTTGGAAGGCACAATGAAGAATTTACTGTTACGAATTTCGAGTGTTATGTTGGCGGCTTACCGAAGGTTAGAAAAAAACCTTTTGAATACAAGGCTCCGTTTTCGCCTGTCGATGTGATCGAAGAGTACAAAAGGCCAGCGCGACTGAAAGAGAATGGTCGAATTGTTACCAAGCCTGCATTAACCGAGCGAGAATATATTGCCTTTGATGAAGTAGGAACGCTTGAGGCATTCAATACGGATGGCTTGCGCAGCCTTCTATTCACCATGCCGCACATTCCAAACATGAAGGAAAAAACGCTTCGCTATCCAGGACACGTGGAATTGATCATTGCATTAAAACTGGCTGGTTTTTTTGACGAAACGGAAATTGAAATCAACGGTACAAAAATTTCTCCATTGAAGTTTTCTTCAAAAATTTTATTTAATGATTGGAGGGCCGGCCCCGACGAGGAGGAGTTGACGGTAATGAAGGTGATCATTGAGGGTGACAGAAGCGGAGTTTCACGGCGTGTAGAATACAACATGCTCGATAGGTATGACGCAAAGACAAAGATTTCTTCGATGAGCAGAACAACGGGATATACCTGTACAGCCGCAGTCCAGTTAATCGCGAAGAAGCTTTTTGAAGAAAGAGGAGTATTTCCCCCCGAGTTGGTTGGCAAGCATGGCGATTGTTTTGATTTTGTGATAGAGTATCTGAAAGAAAGGGGGGTGATTTGGAGGAGAAATCAATTACCTGCGAATTAACAACACGAGCCGAACAGAATTACAAACGATGATCAAATATTCATACTGCTTGCTTATGATTCTTCAACCATTTTTTTGAGATTGCTCAATCCTTTTGCAAATTGATGATTGAGATTTTTGTTGATCATAGGTCCCATCAGCCTTGCCATAGGCCAGGGAAGATCGCCGGTATTTTGCCAGGTCACTTTTGTTTCAGCCCTTCCCCAATCCTCAAATAACCAGTTGTCCTTTGCATGACTTTTCCAGGGTTTTAGAAACTCAAGATCGAAATGAATATGTTTGCTATCAATGCCAGTAATTGTTAAGCTGCCAATCCCGATTTTTTTTCCATGCCATGAATATTTATGGCCGCTTGTTTTAGGCGTACCGGTGATCGTTTTAGCGGCAGGCGGATCCATCTGCAGCCAGGGATTCCACCTTGCATAATGATTGAAATCGCCAACCTTGTCCATTACGTCTGTTACGGGTTTATTGATAACAGTGCTTTTTTCAACGTGGTAGCGCGAAGGCATAAAAGCCGAGATAAGCAATATAGCCAGGACAAGACCTATGAAGATGAAGACAAATATCATGGCAGTAGTTTAAGTAACGAAAATTACAGAATACAATTGTGGATTGCAAGCCACTAGTAAAATCACGGCAGGTCTTTGTTCTTCACCTGGATGATCTCGGCTGCTATGCTCACGGCAATTTCAGCAGGCGTCTGGCTTTTTATTTGAAGGCCAACGGGAGTATGAATTCGACGCAGCAGACTTTCCTCAATACCTTGCTTACGATAATCTTTGAACATTCTCTCAATTTTCGATTTGCTTCCAAGCAAACCGAGGTATTTGAAGTCCTTTTTCAATATTGCTCTTAAGGCAATGTCGTCAGTGCGATAACCGAAAGTCATAATAACAACGTAATGATTATTCCCCGCAGGAATCAAGCTGTCTAATTCCGCGTAATCAACGATGAAATGTTTTTCATGCGCCGTTTCATTTTCGACCATGGTTTTTAAATTCTTTCTTTCGTCATATACCCTGATATAAAAATCCATTTCACTCATTAGTTTTGAAAAAGACAAAGCGCAATGGCCGCCACCAATGATGAACAATTGATTTTTAAAACCGATCTTTTCCTGGTAGAGCCAATCTTCCTTGGAATTCATGGCAAAATGAAAATTCTTTTTAGGGATGGATTTTGAAAACTTAATACCTGCCGGGGAAAGTTTCAATCTTCCATTTTTGTTTTGTTGTAAAGAAGAGACAATATTTTGAACTGGTACCAAGTCCTTCTTCTGAACTCTGTACAAAAAAATAGTTTGTTCACCAGAGCAGATCATGCCACTGCGATTTTTTGCAGCGACCTTATCATGGATCTGTTTTCTAACGGCTGATTCCGGTAACCTGCTGCTTTCGTCTGGTTGACCCAATCGAGCCACAACTTTTAAATGCTCTTTTGCCATATCGATGAACTTGTGTTCCATAATTCCCCCGCCTATCGAACCCTCCATTTCATCCCTGGCGTTCACTGCCATAAAAAATCCCCGTCTACCGGGGCTGCTTCCTTTACTTTCAAGAACGTAAAGAAGCATCACCGGGACTTCTTGTTGAATTGAATCAGCAATTAGTCTCCATACTGATAATTGCTTTTTCATTTTGCGGAGATTTCCTTCTCAATGATTTGTTTTCTCTCCGCCATAGGCGGGTTGAGGTATAAATTCATCAGCACTTTTTCCGGCGTCATCGGTGCATCAAATTTTATTTCTGCGTCGGCGTTAAAAGCCTTGATGGCATTTCGCAAGGCAAAATAGGCTCCAATGCCATACATCAACGGAGGTTCGCCAACCGCCTTGCTTTTAAAAATGGCGAGATTATCCTTGTCTGTTTCCAGGAAATGGATCTTTATCTCCTTAGGCACAGAATAAATGTCAGGAACTTTGTAAGTTGAAAGAGCATTCGTCATCAACTTTCCTTCCTTATTATACAGAATCTCTTCTACAGTCATCCACCCAATGCCCTGCACAATGCCACCTTCGCATTGTCCCAGGTCGACCATTCTATTCATGCTGCTTCCAAAATCATGAACCACCTTTACAGAATCGATCTTATACCTGCCCCGAACACAATCAACAGTTGCCACAATAAGGGCTGCGCCGTACGTGTGGTAAGCAAAGGGATGCCCTTTTCCCGTGGTGAGATCAAAATGAATTCCCGGCGGCGTGTAGTGTGCATGCTCGGATAAACTGACTCGGTGATTATACGTCAACATCACAACATCGTCCCACTTAAGATCGGTTTGTTTTCCATTTGCAAAGACTCGCTCATTTTTTATATCGATGTTTTCTATGTCCGTTTGCAATTCGTCTGCTGCAGTTTTTTTTAGTCTCTTCAGAATCTCTATGCACGCAATTAAAGTGGCTTTTCCATTTAGGTCGGCCGCAGCACTAGCCGCAGTCGGAGAAGTGTTGGCAACGCGAAATGTACTGGTGGTCTGTATTTTTATTCTTGACGGATCAAGAGAAAATACCTTGGCAGCTACCTGCAGAATTTTTGTATTCACTCCCTGCCCCATTTCAACAGCACCGGTGCTAACGCCCACACTCCCATCCGTATACACATGAACCAGCGATCTTCCCTGGTTCATTCTCGTTTTGGTAAACGAAATTCCAAAACAGATCGGCATTAGTGCCATTCCTTTTTTATCGAACTTATTTTTTGAATTGTATTCATCTACCCGTTCTCGCATTTTTTTTACATCATAGAGCTCATCGAGCTTTCCCCAGCATTCATTCGCCTCGCTGATCGCAACTTGTCCATAAGGGAATTCATCTCCTGTTTTGATCAAATTCTTTTGCTGAATTTCTGATGCGGGAATTCCCAATTGCTCGGCTGCTTTGGCAATTGCCGCTTCAATGACAAACATTCCCTGCGGTCCTCCGAATCCTCTGAATGCGGTGTTGGGAGGAAGGTTGGTTCGGCAACTGTATGCCGTTGCCTTTACATTCGGAATAAAATATGAATTGGTGGAATGAAACAAGGTCCTTTCCATCACAGCGGGAGAAAGATCGGCGGCGGCTCCCGCATTCTGGTAGAATGTTACCTCGTAAGAAAGAATTTTTAGTTCTTTACTCAATCCAATTTTAAAATCGGATGAATAGGGATGACGCTTACCTGTCATTCGCATATCCTCCATCCGGTGCAGAGAATATTTTACGGGCTTTCTTAAATGATATGTCGCGAGTGCACACATTACCGCCCACGCCGTCGCCTGGTCTTCCTTACCACCGAAACCACCACCGAGGCGTGTTGTTTCCACTTCTATCCTGTGCATGGGGATGCCCAGTACTCTTGCTGCAGTCCTTTGCACTGCAGTCGGTCCTTGTGTAGATGAATAGATCTTGATGCTGTTGTTTTCTGTCAGCAAGGCATAAGCTCCCTGAGTCTCTATGTACAAATGCTCCTGCCCATTTGTTTCAGTACGGCTTTCAAAAATGTATTCACATTGGCTCCAGGCATTATCGACCTCACCCAATTTAAATGTTCGCGGTGCAATGATCAGCTGCCCTTTTTCCTTTGCTTCCCTTGGATCTGTGATAACAGGCAGTGGCTCTATTTTGACGCTGATTTTTTTTACTGCCGCCCTGGCGATCTCCTCGCTTTCAGCAACAACAATGGCGATGGGCATTCCACAAAAATGAACATGACTGCTTGCAAGCAACTCCTCATCAGGTATGATTCCACCTATCTGGTTGTCACCAGCAATATCTTTGTATGAAAAAATTTTCACGACGCCTTTCATTTTCTCGGCCTCTTTTAATTCCAGGGAAATTATTTTACCGTGCGCAACGGGAGAATCGAAAGCCGCGGCGTATAGAGTTCCATTTAGCAAAGGGATATCGTCGAGATAAATCGATTCGCCTCTGACGTGTATGCCTCTGTCGCCCAGCGGAATATCTTGAAAGTGCTCCACCATACTTTCGACAAGGATTGGTTCATCCCGTTGCTCCTGGAGAGACTGCGGCATAAAATGCGCTTTGATCAATTGTGCAAGTACTGATCGTTTATATTCGGCTGCTCCTCTCGCGTCACTGATCGGCAAAATTTCTGTTTCAGCAATTTCAATCGCATCCCGAATCAATCCTTCTGAAATTGTTTTCCCTTTTAAAAATTCGGACGTCTTTTGCAAATACAAAGGCACTGGAGCAACACCTCCGGCCGAAAGTCCTGCCTCAATTATTTTATCTCCATTAATGCTTATGGATAAAGCGGAATTTACACTCGCAATATCCAGGCAGGTTCGTTTACTTACTTTTTCAAAATTGAATTTTGAATTTTCCTTTGGCATCTCAAACCATATCTTTTCTATGTATTCATCAGCAGTCTTATCGAGTTGCTTATACCCCTTGTATAATTGCCTTAGAGGTAACTCCCGCGAGGTTTTCCCGTTACTTAGTACAACACACGTGTTCAACGCTAAAAAGAAAATGGTGAAATCGCCAATAGGCGAAGCGTTGATAAAATTTCCACCGATGGTGGCCATGTTCCGTATCGGTGTGGAGGAAATCAGCCTAACATATTTGTTGAAATCGGGGAAAATCTTGTGGATGAGCGTTGATTCCTGGAGATCAGTTACTGTGGCAGCAGCGCCGATGACAATTTTGTTTCCTTCTTTTTTTATGCCTTTTGATTCTGGATGATCAAATAAAAATCGAATGGATGCGTCTTTTATTTCATCATGCTTCTGCACATAAAGATCGGTTCCACCTCCGACAAAATATGCTTGCGGCACTTGACTATAGCGTTGGCCATCGGTTTTCGCTGCGAGGGACTGCAGCCTTTTTTTGATGGAAGAAAAATAAGAAGGCAAGATTCCTTTACTAGCGGCAAACTGCGCGGCATCCTCATTTTTTCTTTCCTTCATAATGCTGGCGATTCGGTCACAAGCTCTTTCGATGGATTTGTAACCGGTGCATCTGCATATATTTCCATCTACTGCTGCAATTGCATTCTCGACCGTGCTTTCTTTGTTACTCAAACAAAATCCAGCCAAAGACACCACAAAACCTGGAGTGCAAAATCCGCATTGGGTAGCCCCTTCATCTACCATTGCCCGCTGTATTGGATTTAGTGGTGAATCCAGACGATATTTGTCGGGATTCCGACCGATAGCGTCGGCATGCTGAGTGGAGTCTGTAAGGACTCCTTTGGAGAGTAGTGAGTGATCTTCCTGGAAATTTATTCCTTCAATAGTTACAATGTGTTTTCCATGTGCGTTGCCAAGTGGCACCAGGCAACTTGTCATCGATTCATATTGCAGCTCTTCGTTCCTGGCGTCACCAACCAACACGGTGCACGCACCACAATCGCCTTCGCGACAACCAATCTTTGTTCCCACCAAATGATTGTGGTAGCGGATAAAATCAAGCAAGGTCATACCCGGTGGCAAGTCCGTGCTGATGTCCTTTTCATTTAATATAAAATGTATCAAACTAAAAATTATTCTTGCTTTAAAGTTAGTATAATTGGTAAAATGAATTCGCTGGCAACGACGGTCAACGAACAGGCCTATTGCATCTGCCGGCAGGGCTTCTCGTGGGTTGGTGGGCGGGAATTGAAGGTTTAGTTGATCGCGTCGCGAAGTTTTTTGAATTGAAGCAATTTGAGGTTGTTACTAGAGAGAACCTGGCGGGTTATAAAAATATTTCGAAAGCCCGTCGTGTATTTTCAGGCAAATAAGGTATTGCAAGAATTTTTTGAACAATGGATTTGTCACTTCCTTTTGAATAATAGCATTCGACAAAATCCTGTATAGTTACTTCATGGGGCGATTTCTCGACCATTACGATTTCGTCATCTACCTGCACATCACCTTCTTTAGTCACCTTAAAATAAATTCCATTTCTCCTCTCATGAATAAATCGTTCTATCATATCAGGCAATCCGAACCTGATATTGATTTTTGAGCACGGAAACCTTGGTTGAATGGCCTGCAATTTTGCTGTGCCCACGCGATAAATACTCCCAATTCTTACTTCATCATCTGTGAGTCCTTCAGTAGTCAGGTTTTCACCGAATAAACCATAACTCCAATCATCTCTCAATAAAACATTTTTCCAGTGTTTATAATGCGAAACATCATATGCATATATAGCTTTATTAATTCCGCCGTGCACTCTCAGGTCGGCCTGCTCATCTCCTTCGATATTGGTTAATGAAACTTTACGGCGTTCAGTGACCGGGCTTTTGAAAATGCTCGTCATTACCATTTTCCCCTGCCATTCTTTTTCCTGTGGTCTGCCTACATTTAACGAAACAACTTTCATTTGATAAAAATACGATCACTGCTAAAACAAAAAACGCCCCGAGAGGCGTTCATTTTATCTTGATCCCCTTCAGGGGGGTCTTCACTCCGCTTCTGCAACCACTTCCTTCACTTCGGGTATCATTCTTTTCATCATGCCCTCAATTCCCGCCTTCAAGGTAATCATCGAAGAAGGACATCCGCTGCAACTACCTTGTAACATCAGGTTTACAACCCCATCGTCATAACTTCTGAATTGAATGGCACCTCCATCCATTTCTACCGCAGGTCGCACATAATTATCCAGCAATTCCTTAATTCTTTTTACCACGTCTGTTTCGTCACCTTCGGCCTGGTCACTGTTTTCAGTTTTCAAAACAGCCAATTCTTCCTCGTTCACAACGGGCTTGCCTTCCTCCAGCCACTGTTTTAGAAATTCACGAACAGAGGGGATCACATCACTCCATTCTGTTTCCGCTGTTTTGGTAAGGGTCACAAAATTGCTCGCGATAAAAACCGCTTTTATGAATGGGAATCCAAATAACTCAGAGGCCAGCGGCGAAGGCCCAGCCATCGATGCATCGGGAAAGTCAATACTTTTACCCGGGTACAGAAGTTTATTGGCCACAAACTTCATGGTCTCCGGGTTTGGGGTCATTTCTGTGTAAATGCTGATTATCGGATTACCAGTTTTAATCATATAATTTCTTTTTTTGCCCTCTCATTGAACTCGTTTTTGTCCCGAACCTTTGCACTATAGACGACGAAGCCAAGGGACACCGCAAAAATAACAAGAATAACCGATGAAAGTTTACCAAGCAGGGAAAGAGTTTTGGTGACCGGCTATTCAATGTCTATTGGCTTTTTATCTAAATTCCCTTATTTGCGAAAAATTCTGTCGTGAAGAAAATCTATTATCTCGCAAATTGCACAACATCACAAGCCATTATTAAAGAAACAGCCATTGATAAAAAAGGCTTCGAAATGCAGGACATAAAATTCGACAAAATATCAGCCGCCCAACTCGATGAAATGAAACGCATGATCGGCAGTTACGAAGCCTTGTTCAGCAAAAGAGCCTTAAAATATAAGGAGCTTGGACTCAAGAATAAAAAACTCGACGAAAAACATTACCGCGAATATATTTTGAGTGAATATACATTTCTAAAAAGGCCAGTAGTGATCATTAATGACAAAATTTTTGCGGGAAGTGAAAAGAAAACTTTGGAGGCGTTAAAGAAGGCAGTACTATAACTGGCATTTTCGGCAGGGCTCCTGCGACTACGTCTTTTTTTAGGCTCAAAAAATGAATCCAAAGGAAGATTATAATCAAATAAATCTTAGTTTCAAACGTTATTATTATTAAATGCGTTTTGTGATTTACCAAAACAATTTTGATGAAATTGATCGCAAAAATTTCATGGGTCATTTTGCTCACGTCCGCTATCTTAACCAGCTTTGGCCAGTATAAATGGAAACTAAGCAAGGATAAAGATGGGATCAAGATCTATGTTTCCGAAAATCCAAGATCAAAATTCAAAAGCATAAAGGTTGAATGCACTTTCCCTGGCACATTTGACAAACTGATCGCCGTACTTACTGACGTGTCACATTTGAAGGACTGGGTGTATAATACCAAAACATCCTATCTAATCAAAAAAATTACACCTTATGATCTGTATTACTACACAGAAACTTCTATCCCATGGCCCATGTCAAACCGGGATGCCGTCGTGCATCTAAAAATAATAAAGGACACGTCGCAAAGTTTTGTAAAAGTCTCATCCACCAGCGAAAACCGGTTGGTTCCTGAAAAGGAAGGGAAAGTGAGAATTGTTTATTCGTTGGTCAATTGGTATGTTACTATGCCCACAACAAAAACTATCAGCATCATTTATACTTTTGAAGCGGATCCGGGAGGAAGCCTTCCCGCATGGCTTGCTAATTCATTTGCTGACAAGGCGCCCTATGAAAGTTTTAAAAAGCTGTCGGAGATGTTGAAAAAAAGGTAATAATTCATTTTCAGAGCTTTTCGTCAGTACTTCTTTTTAACCAGCTGCTTAAGCCAAAAAATGCACACTTCGGTTGCATTATTTTCCATTTAAAATAAATTGTTGATGATCTGTTTGGCATAAATTTTTGTTCAGGTTGCTTATGGCAAGGAATTATCGATTGGCTTTAAAAATTGAACAGAGAAATAGTGAAGCGCGGGAGGCAGAACAAGATGACCATCTTGGTAGGGCCGTAAAACTGTATGAGCAAAACATCAAGGAAAATTATGCCGACGAATTTGCTTTTGAGCGGCTTATGATCATTTACCGAAAGCAAAAAGAATATGAGAAAGAGTTGCGGGTTATAGAACGCGGCATTGAAGTCTTCAAACAAAGTCTAAAGGAGCATTTAAAACATTCACTTTCGCGCCACGTAGATGGCAAAAAGCTGGAACAACTCAGCAACGCTATTCTGAAAAAGACAGGATCAAAAAAGGAGGAGCTTCATTTCCCCGATCCAATAGATAAATGGATAAAAAGAAAAGAAATAGTAGAACAGAAGCTGGACAAATAGACATCATAATTATACCTCGCTTGCGATCGTCGCTCCGGTTATGGTACCCTTTTTGGAAGGATGCTTGAAAAAGAAATCACACACGCAACTCCTCCCTGGCAACTGGATTGATTTTAGAATCGTTTAATTAGAAATGCCCGCAGTGAAAACAAAACTGATAAGAATAACGCTTAAAATTGTTGTTGCAGTTTGTTTCGTTCTTATAGCCGGCTTTTTCATTCTTGATTCATTGATCAAAAAAAAGATCAGGCAACAATTAACAAACCTGCCGCCATCAGCACAGGTAAAATTTTCCGCAGTTAGAAGTAGCCTTTTCTCTTCTTCCGTGTCATTCGATAGTCTTGAAATAAATTTTGTTCCCTACAGTGGTTTGCAGGAAAACCGGCATGTGTTCAAATTTTCGAGAGCATCGTTACAAAGGATCAGTTTTTACGAATTTTTGTTTCACAAGAAACTGGTTGCTGGAAATTTTCTCCTCGAAGATGGAAATATTCAGTTAGATCAGTTTTTAATGAACAAAAAAGATTCTCTGCAAGCGGAGATCATTAAAAAAATAAAATGGCCTTTTAAAACCCTTGACATCAATAGCATTCAACTCAGGCGTACCGTCGTTTTTTTACGCACGCAGTCAAGCAACCAATTAATTGCCCGGGGTGATGCTGGGCTCGGTCGTGTTACGGTTGATACACCCGGAACCAGGCCTTCTTTTTCGTCAATTAACCTTCATCTGGCAGACATTAACTACAAATTTCCGCAATATGAAATAGGAATCAAAGAACTGGAGCTAAGTAGTGGCCGGAGAACATTGTCTATAGATTCTTTCCGGCTTATTCCTCTCATCCAAAATTATAGTCAGGCCAAAATTTGCTCCTTAAACATGATAGGTGTTGATGTAATGAAACTTTTAAATGAGCAGGAATTATTGGCAGAAAAAATAATTCTACATGGTAGCGCAATTGCCATCAACGATGAAAACCTAAAGACGAAAGTGTTGCCGCTCGATCTCAAAAAAATTAACGCGAATGTTTTCCAAGTTGAAAACTCTTTTGTGCAATACAGTGACAAAGCAATTGTTTGCAGCTTTAGAGCAAATATTGAGTTCCACAAGTTAAACCTGGATAAGCCATTCCACGACGATGATTTTCATTTTGGCTCTATCAGGGCAAGCTTATCCGGTCTTCAATATTCCGGCAAGAAATACCAAAGCACGACCGTACAAAAAATAGAGGTCGATAGCAAAAAAGAAACCATGGTGGCGCAGAACATTAGTATCATTCCACGTATCGGGAAATATGAATTGGGGAGAAAACTGGGTCACCAGGCCGATTGGATGGCTGCAAACATTTCAAGCATTAAAATCACAAAACTCAAATTTCAAGGACTTTTTCAAAAAAAGCTATTTGCAGAAAAAATGTCAATTGGCAAAAGCAGGGTTTATGTTTTCCGTGACAGAAGGCTGGAAAGACAACAAAAAATTTTGCCCCTACCCGTTGAGTACATGGCAACTTTACCTATCAATATTCGTATAAAGACTTGCACGCTTGCAACGTCAACGATAGAATATGAAGAATATCCCAGGTCAGGTTTTGGACAGACAGGAATTCTAAAAATTACAAATGCCAGCGTAACCATATCCCCACTAATCAATCACCCCGCTGCGTCAGATCCTTCTTATATTGTCATGAATGCTGCCGGTTCTATCATGGGTTCCGGAACTGTGCATGGCGTCCTCATGATGCCTCTGCAAAAAAACAAACCATATCACATCAAAGGTGCGATAGAAAGGTTGCAGCTGACGACATTGAATTCATCGTCTGAAAATCTTGGCAAGCTCCGCATCAAATCGGGTTTTCTCGATTTTTTATCTTTTGACTTCACTATGACGGAACAAAGATCAACCGGAAAAATTGTTGGTGCTTATCATCATTTAATTATACAGCAGTTAAAGAAGCATACTGATGAAAAAAATGTGGCAGACTTCGCCTCATTCATGCTTCGTCATCTTATCATTCCATTGAATAAAGACAGATCTCTGCCTGAAAGAAAACGTACCGGTTTGGTCAACTATACAAGAGATCCCACGCGATTTGTATCATACTATTTCCTGCAGTCCTTGCTTATGGGAGTTAAAAAAAGTTTTACCCTGGGATTTCTTCTTCCCAAATAAAAAAAATTGTCTTGCGTTCTCAGCTCAATTATATATAACCCTGAATTTTTAATTAAAATTATTATCCATTCTAACCCCTCATATCTTATATTCTTTTATGCAAAACTTTTTATCCTATAATGATTTTGATTTTTGATTTGGCATTGGCGTGAATGTTGTTTGAACTAGGATAGCGTTAGTAATAGGAAGATATTGATTAATTAAAACTGTATTTTATGAAACGGTTACTTTTAATTACGACAATGGCATTTGGACTTACAATGGTATCGGGTGCTTTTGTCGAATCACAAGCACAGGAAAGAGTGGTAGTTAAACATAAAAAAGGATGGAGTCATAGAAAGAAAGATGCGGTTATAGGTGCTGGTGCTGGTGCTGTTGCCGGAGCGCTCATTAGTAAACACCATGCTGCCGGTGCTGTTGTAGGTGGTGTTGTTGGTGGTGCTGGTGGTTATGTTTTAGGAAGGCACAAGGATAGAAAGTATCCGAATAACCGGAGAATCTATAAAACAAAGAGAATTTAAACCGGAGAATCTATAAAACAAAGAGAATTTATTAAAAAAGTAGTAAGGATAGTGTGTTGGTCAAAGCCCGGGTATTTTGTCCGGGCTTTATTTTGCCGATTCAATAAACCTGTTCGTCATAAGGAACTTCATCGACGATGAGTTTTTTCGTTTCTAAAAATTTATTTCTCCACGCAACAATGGCTGCCGTAAGCATGAGTAGCACTAACAAAGACAAGCCTGTTGATAGATTTATTTTTTCTGCAATAAATCCAATGACTGACGGTCCCGTGAGAAAACCGATCAAGCCTCCGGTTGTTACCATAGCAAAACCCTCGACAGCGCTTACTCCCGGGATAGTAGTGGCAGCACTAAATAATACTGGCACTATGCAACAGCAACCAAATCCAATTAAAACATACCCGGCAATAGCAATGGGGACCGCCGGTGTCAACACAACTATCAAGAAGCCGGTCGCTGCGAACAGCGCTCCTGTTATCACAACTTTTTTGCTCCCGAATTTGGTAATAATATCGTCCCCATTGAATCTTCCAATTGTCATGGCAGCAGAGAAGCCTGCATAGCCCAGGCCCATAATTTCCTTTGCACCATGTAATGATTCCCGCAGGTAAATCGCACTCCAGTCGGCTACACATCCCTCCGACATAAACACTACCATGCATAGAAAAGAAATACTCAAGATAGACAAGGATGGAAATTTTAATCCGGAGCCTGAGTGAATAATGCGATCATGTGAAAGCAAATGCCTGCGGTTAAAGAATAGCACGGTGAAAATAATGGCAACCACAAAAACAATTTGCCATCGTGGCGAAAGCCCCAGGGCAAAAAAAATAGTTGCCAGTGCTGCACTGATACCGCCCCCCAGACTATACAAGCCATGACAGGTGCTCATCATTCTTCGGTTGTATTTTTTTTCCAGAAATCCCACGGTAGTGTTTACAGAGACCCCATTTAGGAATCCATTCATTCCGAAACAATACAAGCAGATCCAAAACATGAGACGATTTATGGAGTTGATCTGGAGGATCATGATAATGCTAAGTGAAGCGTAGCCCAAGATCATCCATTTACCCACCGATAATTTGCTGAAAATTTTTGTTGAGAGAGCAACACCCGTCAAAGCTCCCAACGGCGATAGAAGAAGCGAAAGCCCCAGGCTTGCATCTGTAAAACCCAGTCTGTGCTTAATTCCCGGAATAGCAGCTACCCAGGTACCGAACACAAGACTGGATGCAGAAAATAAAAATCCAACGGATAATGCTGGTTTTAGTTTTATAAATGAGGAAATGTTTTTGATCATGTAAGACCGAAAGTAATTAACTTCATTTTTTCAGGTTAGCATACTCTTGACAAAAAATCATTTGTACTTTTTAGCTTGTTTCACCTGATCCGCATTAGCGGGAACTAAACTAATTGCTGTGCCGCCACCGGGTGCGAGTTTCAGTCTTAATTTTGATTTGTTGTCGACAATAAATTTTTCGATCGTATAAGCTTCGGGATTATTTCTCCAATCGGCATTATCAGCGTCACGATAGATAGTTGCCATATATTTTTTATCAGGATCCAGGAAACTTAATGTTTCGGCAAAACTTCTTGCATTTTCATCACTGATAGCACCGAGAAACCAACTGTCTTTGCCTTTTGCCTTTCTTGCTTCAATAATATAGTCGCCTGGCTCAGCATCTAAAATTTTCGTATCATCCCAATCCACCGCCACATCACGAATAAACTGAAGCGCGTCGGGGTGAGCCTCGTAATTTTCAGGAAGATCAGCAGCCATTTGAAGCGGGCTATACATGGTAACATATAAGGCCAGTTGTTTAGTCAGGGTGGTGTGAATTTGTTCTTTTTTATTAAGATCAAATTGGTTCAACTTAATCCTAAATAAACCGGGAGTATAATCCATTGGGCCACCCATTAATCTTGTAAATGGTAAGATCGTTTCATGATCAGGCGCATTGCCAACGCTCCAGGCATTGAATTCGTTTCCTCTCGCCGCTTCACAAGCCAACCAATTTGGGTAAGTTCTTTGCAAACCGGTTGGCCGAACAGGTTCATGCATGTCAACCATGATCTTGTAATGAGCGGTTTTGTTCGCCACTCGCACATAATGATTGACCATCCACTGACCATCATGATGTTCGCCTCTTGGAATGATGTGTCCAACGTAACCCGTCTTAACTGAATTCATGTTATGATTTAGCATGAAACGGTAGGCCGTGTCCATCCAACGCTCATAATTCGTAACGGACGCTGAGGTCTCATGGTGACAAATAATTTTCACTCCTTTAGATTTTGCATAGGCAGTCAATTCATCAATATTGTAATCAGGATACGGTGTCACAAAATCAAAAACATCCTCCTTCCATTGTCCGAACCAATCTTCCCACCCGGTGTTCCATCCTTCCACCAGCACGCCATCGAAGCCGTATTTAGCAGCAAAGTCAATATATTTTTTTACGTTGGCTGTGTTCGCTCCATGCGGCACTTTGGTTGTTTGTTGCGATCCAACTTGTCCGCCTGAATAGTCCCAGCTGGATTTTCCAATATGCATTTCCCACCACACACCGACAAATTTTTGCGGCTTGATCCATGATGGATCGGCGATCTTCGACGGTTCATTTAAATTCAAGATCATTTTGGATGCAAGTATTTCAGGCGCTTTGTCACTGACAATGATGGTGCGCCAGGGAGTATGTGCGGGCGTTTGCAGGTAAGCCATATTGCCGACGGCGTCAGGAACAAGGTGGCAATTAAGCGTAAATGTTGATTTATCAATTACCAGGTCCATTGCAGGGTAATTTACCAACGCCGCCTCATGAATATTGATGTACAGACCATCGGCAGATTTCATCATCAGCGGTGTTTGCACGGCATTCTTGTCAAAAAAGAATTTGGCGAAAATCTCCGATGTCATTTTGCTGTTGCTCGCATCTACCTCACTCAGTCTCGTATGATTGTATGGAAATTCGTTTGAATCAAAATCACCAGGTATCCAGAATGTATTGTGATCGGCACCAACACAAAACTGGGTCATTTCCTCTGCGACAACAAAATGATTCAATTTTTCCTGCGTAGGAAATTCATAACGGAAACCAAATCCGTCATTGAATACACGGAAAACGATATTTACCAAAATGCCGGAACCTGTTTTATCTTTTAGCTGAAGCGTCAGTTCTTTGTAATTATTTCGAATACTGCCCACTTCTCCCCATACTGGTTTCCATGTTTCATCAAAATCCCTCTCACTATTTTTTATCAGATCAAATTTGTTGAGCAGCACATCAGGTGTACTAAATCGCATGGCAAGACCAGAAGGCTTAATAAAAAAATTTTGTTTGTAGTAAGCCCCATATTTTATCTGGCCGTCAGGTTGATGATAAATAGTTAGCTGGATAACATGGTTGGGAGAATAAGCAGATAGTGTATCATCCGCGTACGCCTTGGAAAAGGCAAGCACAAAGATGAGTGCAAGCACTCGCTTTATCATAAAAAATAATTTCGGGTGAAGGTACTGAGTTCAGGTGCAAAAACGTGCAGCCCGAAATCATCTCTTTTCGAACAACCACCAAAAACGTTTCCTCGGACGCACTTTGTAGTTGGTCGTTATGTAAGTACGGATATGATCCATGGCTTCATTTAAATCATCGGTGAGCAGCACCAGCTTCATGTCTTCGATGGCAATGGTTCCGTGCTTTGCCATCACCTCGATTGTTTCCATCAGGTCCTTGTAATAATCTTTTCCAAATAACACAATCGGAAATTGCGAAATGGTTTTTGTTTGAACCAGCGTAATCGTTTCAAAAAATTCATCCATGGTCCCAAAACCACCGGGCATGATGACAAAGGCATAAGAATACTTTACAAGCATGGTTTTGCGGACAAAAAAATGCTCAAACGTAAGAGCAGTTTGTACGTAAGGATTTGCCTTTTGCTCAAATGGTAGTTGAATGTTACATCCCACTGACATGCCGCCACTTTCAAATGCGCCGCGATTTGCGGCCTCCATGATACCGGGTCCACCTCCCGTCATGGTTGTAAAACCAATGCCCGCGATCCGCTTTCCGAATTCCCGGGCTTTCTCATAAAAAAAATCAGTCTCCTTAAATCTTGACGAACCAAAAACAGTGATACACGGTCCAACGAAGTGCAGCGTCCGGAATCCCCTGATAAATTCCATGAAAACTTTCCAGGCAAATCCTAACTCATAGCTCCGGCTCTTCGGCCCCTCCAGGTAAACATGTTGCTTTGGAGGAATTATCCGCGTATCTTTCTCCATCGTCATACAATTATTTTTAAAGAGACTAAAGTAAAAACATTTTGCGTCCCTCCGAATTCTTTGCGCACTCTGCGTCCCGAGTTTTTGATGGACGCAGAGGTCACAGAGTTCTCGCAGAGTTCGGAGAGGTCTTGTTTGCTCCGACCTTCCTTATCCCTTCATATTATCTTTGGCGTCATGAGGATCATCTCGTATAACGTCAACGGCCTTCGTGCGGCCATCAGTAAAGGATTTTTAAATTGGTTGAAAATGGATCCGGCCGATGTGATTTGCTTACAGGAGACCAAAGCACGAAAGGAAAATATAGATCACAAACCGTTTCACGAACTGGGTTACCTCGACTATTGGTTTAGCGCTCAAAAAAAAGGATACAGTGGTGTAGCTGTATTTACCAAAATAAAACCAGACAATGTTCAATATGGTACGGGACATAAAGTAAGCGATGATGAGGGAAGAGTTTTGCAGCTGGATTTTGGTAATGTGCATTTGATCAATGCCTATTTTCCTTCGGGCACGTCTGGTGAAGAACGACAAACATTTAAGTACGCCTGGTTGGATGAATTTTTTTCTTATCTCGATCAGGTAAAGAAAAAATATCCGAAGATGGTTTTGTGCGGTGATTATAATATTGCTCATAAGGAAATTGATATTCACAATCCAAAAGGTAATAAGAAAACTTCCGGTTTCCGACCTGAAGAAAGAGCATGGATGGATAAATTCTTCGACCATGGCTGGATCGATTCATTTCGCATTCATCATCCTGAGCCACATCGTTACAGCTGGTGGAGTAAGCGTTTTCCCGGTGTCAGGGCAAGTAATAAAGGTTGGAGAATTGACTATATAAATGTTACAAAGCCTTTGAAAAAAAAAGTAACAGATGCCGAGATCTATCCGAATGTGATGCACAGCGATCATTGCCCGGTATATGCTGTTATAAGAGTTTAAAGGTTCCAAAGTTCAAGAAGTTTCAGACGTTGTGTTATTTATTGAGCTTTCTTAATCGTTTGAATCTATCAATTTCCGATTATGATTGTTTACAACATTACCCTAAAAATTGATCCGCAAATTAAAACGGAATGGCTACAGTGAATGAGAACATTTCGGAAATAATGGCAACTGGTTTTTTCACTGAATATAAATTTTTTCGTTTACTGGAACATGACGATGCGGGTGGAATCAGTTATGTGATACAGTATTTCTCCTCTTCGATAGAACAATACAATAAATATATCGAAGAGTGTTCTTCTTCGTTTCGTAAAAAAGCCTTCGACAAATGGGGAGACCGGTTTATCGCGTTTCGAACCGTGATGCAAATTGTGAATTGAGTGTGCAAAAGAATTTATTTAATTCTCATTATCGCCAAACAATTGTATATTCCCTGAAAGCCTTTACTGGCAAGCTTTTCAGGCTATATCGCTGAAACTCAGGCTAAACAAGCGTTTTGTGCAATCAAAGAATTAAATTGTCTATGAAGCGAAAAATAAAAATTTGCTAAAATCCTTGCCTGACAAGGTTTCGATGAATTTTTGAGCATGGGTAAAAATGGAAGAAAAAAATTTTGTTGCAAACTAAAACCGGTTAAATTTGTCCTCCTTACAAAAACGTTTAAAAAACTACATTATGAACAAAGCTGAACTGATCAACAAAGTTGCCGACGATGCCGGCGTTACAAAAACTCAAGCTAATGCTGCATTGGATTCTTTTATCGAAGCAGTTACAAAAACGCTGAAAAGTGGTGGCAAAGTTACCCTCGTTGGCTTTGGTACTTTTTCGGTATCAAAAAGAGCTGCCCGTAATGGTCGTAACCCACAAACTGGTGAAGTCATTAAAATCAAAGCAAGAAAAGTAGCCCGCTTCAAAGCTGGTAAAGAACTTTCTGGTAAACTGTAATTCTACCGTCAACTTTTTGGAAAGCCCCAGCTACTTTAATTTTAGTATGGGGCTTTTTTATCACAGATCTATAAATTAAATCTCATCAAAAAAATTCTATGGGAAAAGGGGACAAAAAAACAAAGAAAGGAAAAATATTCAAAGGTTCATTTGGAAAGAGTCGCCCGTCAAAAGTGAAAAAAACAGCAAAGAAAAAAGTGACTTAGGAATTTGAATTAGGGCATGGATACCAGTCTACTAGTATTACGGTGCCAGTCTTTCAATTTTCCAACTCCCGTCTTCCAGTATTGTGTACTGAATTCTGTCATGCAAACGCCCGGGTCTGCCCTGCCAGAACTCAACAATAACAGGGTTTACAACATAAC
>VBAQ01000175.1 GCA_005883765.1 Bacteroidota bacterium | reverse complement strand
CAAATGATTTCACCTGCCAGGTAAAAATTTTTGTCGGTGTGTGTAAAGATTTTTTCAGCGAAATTGTAATCCCTGTATTCATTGAGGGAAGTCTCTACGTCGCTTAAATGTTGCTGGGACATGGCAGATAAAGCAGATACCAAGCAAGCTATTAAAATGGAATTTTTTTTATTGCTCGAGTTTTGATGCATTTCTTAAAAAAATTATTGATCCAGATTTTACGGCCAGAATAGCGGTTTTACATTTGTTCCACGTAAAGTACAATCCACACATAGTGCATCGGATGCATAAAAGGATGCTATAGAATTAAATGGTCCCAAGGTAGCGATACGGGTCGGTATTATACTAACATCCAGCGGCGGTTTATTTTCAACCTCGAATTCTCCGCACTGCATCTGAGATATCCAGATCATGGGTAAATCGCTATGATGAATGAACAGCTCTTTTTCCTGTTCCTCTGCAGGCTCAATATATCCAATTACTAGTTCATTGGGATCAGTGATACAATGTATGTTGCCAGCGAGTTCCGAAGGCATAGGATCGAATATTGACCCAAGTTGCTCTGTATTCTTTTTCAATTTTTGGTAAAATAGGTATGCATCATTGCTTAGGGCATATTGTTTTAGTCGAATGTAATAAAGCACAGTTAATTCATCTGATTGTGGTTCTATATATCGGACCGGCAGATGTATTTTATCCATACTCAATTTTTCCGTGGAGCCAGAAAGAATATTCGTAGAGTTTTGTGTTTTCCAGCATTTATAAATAGTAGTATCTGCAGAGCCGCTTATGATGCCGACAGCCTGCTGGCTTATGGGATCAATAATGTAATACAATGTCTTTAGATAACGAGAATGGAATTCCCAGGTTTCCGAATAAGTCCATCGATAAAATTTTGTGTTATTTTGGTCGTCATGTGCATTTACGTATATCTGTATGCCCCCATTTTCTACTTGCCAGCTAATAATGTCTATGGGCGGGGTATATTTCACTGGCGAGAAATCTGATAAATATTCCTTAGCACTCTGTGTAATTATTCTTACCCGGTATTTTAAATTGGGACTTAGATGTAGTACGTCAGACGTATAACTACCGTTAACCCCTTCTGTCAATGGAAAACTTTCATTGTTATCACTTTCAATTGACACCTGTGCATGATGCTCATAAACTGCGACCATACTGTCCATAAGTTTGGTAGTGCGAGTAAGAGTAATTGTTGAAACACCCGCACTACTATTTATAAATCCTTCCACTACCAGATAGCCGATAACCGGTGAATCAATATTAGGCTCATACAATTTCTTGCACCCACTGGCTATGACAACAAATACAAGCAAGTAAAATATTTTTTTCATGGCCAAAAATCAGGTTTTTGATTTGTGCCTTTTAGTGTGCAATCCACGCAGGGAGGAGTTGATGCATAAAATGCAATGATACCACCAAGAGAGCTGAGTCTTGACGGCGTAGCCGGTAATAAATCGGCTCCATACTTAGCAATGCTGTCCAAATTATTATCAATTTCAATCCGTACACAGCCAGGATCATAATTCCAATCTGGAAACTGGCTATTATAAACAAATATTCTTTTCGTTTGCTCCTGGGATACTTCAGCAAATCCAATTACAATTTCATTGGGGTCTGTAAGGCAATGTATATTGCCTGAGAGTTCTGAAGGCTGAGCGTCAAATATTGAACCCAGTTGCTCTGTATTCTTTTTTATTTTTTGCAGAAACAAATATGCCTCATGGCTGATGGCATACTGTCTCAGGTTTAAGCTATACAGTATGCCAAGTTTTTCTGAGTGAGGTTCTATATATTGCACGGGCAGGTATACCACATCACTCGTTAATTTTTCAGTGGATCCCAAAATAATAGATGATGAATTGAGTGTCTTCCAGCATTTATAGATCGTCGTGTCAACATTGTGAAACGCATCTCTGTATACCACATCAGTTACACTGTTTGTTCTGCTGTCCCTGGTATATAGCAGTGAGCTATAATAAGCAGAGTGGAACTCCCAGGTTTCTTCATATTTCCATTGATAGTATTTCGCGGCAATTTGCGGATCATGAGCGTTTACGTAAAACTGAGCTCCTCCATTTTCTCTTTGCGAGGTGATACTGTCAATGGCCGGAGTGTATTTTACTGAACTATAGTCGGAGACATATTCTTTTCCATCTATTGTTTTTATATGCAATCTGTACTTCACATTATTATTAAGATTTAATTGCGGAATGCTATACTCACCGTTAGCATTATCCACTAACGGAAAGTTGCTGTTGTCATCTCCTTCTACATTCACCTGTGCACCGAGCTCAAGATGGATGGTTGTGTCTTTCAAATCACCAGTACGTGATAAGCGCACGACTGTAGCGCCCTGGCCACTGTTTAAAAAACCCTCCACTACCAGCAATCTGATATTCTTTGCGCCAATACGCGGATCGTATACTTGTTTACAATCTGCCAACAACAACATCAATGTTGCACAACCCAAAACGGTTCTAAAATATTGTTTCATCAAAACCTGATATTAAAATTTACAAAGGGAATGATGCTACCGAATATCGACAGCTTATATCCTTTAATCAGCCCGTTCTCGGAAATGAAATAAACTGAATATGGATTTTTTCTGCCGGTTAAATTATAGGCACCGATCGTCCATGAATTATGTGTCTTCTGTTGCACCTTGTGATTTCCTTCAATATTCATCGAAAAATCGACGCGAAAATTATCAGGGATGCGATACGCATTTCGGTCGGAATACAAAACCCGCTGCGATCCGGCATACGTATACCTGCCAACAGGAAGAGTTATTGGCCGGCCCGTACTGTACGCGATATTTGTAGAAATGCTAAAGCGATGAGACAATTTCAGATTGCCAACAAAACTTACATCGTGCGGCTTATCGTAATTGCTGGGATAGTATTGGCCATGATTGATAACCTCGCCCGCAAGTGGATCGTCCATCTTCAATAATGTGCGTGAATATGTGTAACTCAACCAACCATTCAATTTACCTGCCGTCTTCTTTATCAGTAGTTCCACTCCGTAGGCTTTGCCTTTTGTGTTGATCACATCCGTTTCAATATTATGATTCAATACTAAGATGGCGCCACTCTTATAATCCAGGTAATGCTCCATCCGCTTGTAATAAACTTCAACGGAAGTTTCGATGGTGTTTGATTTAAAATTTTTATACATGCCAAACGAAATTTGGTTTCCTTCCTGTGGTTTGATATTCGGATCACTCAATTTCCAAATATCCGTGGGAGCAATGGCAGTTGTATTTGACAGCATGTGTATGTATTGGCGTAATGAATTAAATCCTGCCTTTATTGAGAAATCAGACGTCAAAGAATACCTGAATGCGAAACGATATTCCGGGCCGCTATACGTTTTGATAACACTTCCCCTTCCGTACTCTTTATTGCCGATCCTGCTTGATTCTTCTTTTGGAAGACCGGGAGCATACGTGCTGACAGTTTGAGGACCCAGGTATTGAAAAAAAGAATAGCGAAGCGCATAATCAATAGAAAAGTCCGGAGTGAGGTTATAACGATCTCCACAGTACAAAGCAGATTCAAGCGCTTGTTCAGATGGAATAATATCTGTTTTTACAAGTGATTCTGATCCTAAAGGCCGATATGAGCCGGGATTAAGCTTATAAAAAATAGAATTCAATCCGAATTGGACGGTATGCTTTGCATTGATGTAATAATTAAAATCTGATTTCACACTAGCCTGGTTGATATTGAACTGCAGGTCATAAGCATTTATCTTGTTTGCCTCGCTGTTAATATCATATTTATAGAAATCATAGCCACCAGAAACCAGGTTATTTAATTTATTATTGAAGGTGTGCTTCCATTGCACGCAGAAATTACGATTGCTGTATTCATAGGCAGTGTCGTTGTTAAGATTAAAATGGTCGTTGCTCAGGTAAGCGGTAAGATAAAGGCTGTTCTTTTTATTCATTTCATGAGTGGTGTGGAGCACTACATCATAAAAGGACGCTTTGCTTCTTTCATACTGTTTCGGCAATAGCTTAAGAAGCCAGTCGGCATAAGTAGCCCGGGCGCCCAGCACAAACGAAGAGGACGAGTCTTTGAAAATAGGACCTTCAACATTAAGTCTGCTTGTAACCGGACCAATGCCTGCCGAACCCGCGTAATTTTTTTTATTGCCTTCCTTAGAAGTAATATCAAGCACAGAAGATAACCGGCCGCCGTACTTTGCAGGTATGCTGCTCTTATACAGCTCAACATCTTTTATAACTTCAGGATTAAATGCCGAGAAAAATCCAAAGAAATGCGATGGATTATAAACGGTAGTGCCGTTAAATAAAATTAGATTCTGATCCGTTGCGCCTCCCCGCACATTAAAGCCGGTGCTCGCTTCCCCAACAGATTTTACACCAGGTAAAACCAGCAAGGCACGTGAAATATCTGCCTCACCAAATATTGTTGGTATCGTTTTTATGGTGCTGATATTTAATTTTTCCACGCCAAGCTGAACACTGCGCACATTGCTTGTTTTCCTCGATGAAATAATCACCTCTCTCAATGAAATAATCTGATCATGCAGGTAAATATCTATTTTACCATTAGCATATACCAGGATGTGGCGACGCACATCTCTTTTGCCCCTGCTTTGTATATTCAACGTGTGCAAGCCTCGTGGCAAAGTGAGCGAGAAAAAACCAAACTGATCAGTGACGGTCCCTATTCCCGGATTTTCTTCAAGATAAATAGACACGCCGGGCAAAGGCTCATGAGTTTTATCGTCACGAACATATCCAGCCACCGTGGAATTACCTGTCCTGATTTGACTTTTGGTTCCTATCTCATACAATTTGTTTTCCAACGAGGCGGATATAGTGCTGCTGTCGGAAGTTAATCCAATGTCAGCAGTATTAGTATTAGTAATGGCCGAGTCATTTATATTTCTTGAACTTCCGAAAAAGCCAGCAGGCAGATCGGTCCTGATCATTTTGTCTTTGATCAGAAATACATTGTCGTGTTGATCGATGCTGTAATGAAAATTGGTATTGACAAAAGCAAGCTCGAGCACCTTTTGCAGGGGTTGACCCTTTACGGATAAGGTTATTTGAAGACTGTCAAATTGTTTTTGATCATAATAAAAATGAAACGGGGTCTGAGCTTCGAGTTGCAGAATGAATTGCTCAATTGTTAGTCCTTTAAAATCTCCTGAAACTAATGAATCCTTCCTCTCTTGTCCTTTTGAAGAGGAACAAAAAAATAAAAATAAAACGCCCAATAAAAGATTTGAATACCGCATGCTAGTTTGTTAACTGGTCGTAATATTGAACAGCATTTATCATTGCTCTTTCAGGATCATTTTTATATTTTATCTTATTCTTTTTAAAATATTGTTGTATCTCTCTCCTTTTACCTTTTAAAAGATCAAGCAAACCGCGTTTATTCTTAATCGTAAAATACGTGTCCCCCTTTTTTATATAATAGCTGTTTTGACTGATCACCTCGTTATCGATTTGAAGAT
>VBAQ01000088.1 GCA_005883765.1 Bacteroidota bacterium | reverse complement strand
GCACCCAATCAAATTGAAATGACAGGCTTAGGTTTTGTCTGAATGTGACAGTATTGAAAAAGGACATGTTGAATTTTGGATAGGCATTCCCCACTATGCTTTGATCATTGGGATCAGTAAGAACTACCCGCTTAGTAGTTTTGTTGACCACCATTCCATTCACGACCTCGTAATTGCCGGCATTGGCTGGATCGATATAAGGAGTTTTATCAGGTCGTAATTGGTCAATGCTTTTCAATGCTGTGACAGTGTAAAAATTACCAAGGGCTTCGCCTTGTTTTACGGCAAAAACGCCAGATACCACATCTTTTCCATTCCTGACATTTGTGACTTTAGTTTTGAATGTACCGAACCTTACACCGAATTGCCAGCCGAGAGTTTTCGAAGTATACATGTCTGCATCGAGACTAAGATCGATTCCTTTAACATTTAGATCTATCAGGTTCTCAGCTACATTTTGAACCCCGCTTGATGGCGGGAGCTCAGCTAAATTCACGATGTCACTATTTTTCTTTCTCCATGCAGTTCCTGAAAAATTGATTCTTTGCAACCAATCTCCCAACGCCGGCTTATAAGTAACATCTGTTCCCAATTCTAATTCCTTTACTATTTGTACTCCCAGCTCGGGATTACCTTTCGTATTTTGTAAAAACAATGCCGTGCTGTTTCCAAGAGTGATTGTGCCAAGAGTAGTTTGTCGATTGTAATAATTGCCGTTGAATTCGTGAGGAGGAATACCTGCGGCTCCATAGGCGCCGCGGATCTTCCACTCAGTTAGTTTATTTGATTTCAGAAGCTCTGAAAGCCTGAAATAAGCCGTGCCTCTTCCGAAATTGAAAGGTTTTTTCTGGTCACCAAACTCAGAGTTGTAGTCTGACCTAAACCCGCCAGTCACACCAAACAGGTTTCCATAATCAATGGTCTGATTTACGAGATAGCCAAAAGTGAGGTATTGAAAACTACCATCGCCGCTCACTTTTTGTTCGGCATTTGAAATGATGAATGGAGGATATTGCGGCAGATTAAGGCCCTGTGAGAAGAAGGAGGTGTAGTCTAATTTTCTATAGTCATATGAGACCTGTGTGCTTGTCTTGATAGGCAGTTTGATTTTAAAATCCTGCTGAAAATCTGTTCTGAAATAAAACGTAGCCAAAGAATTCTGGTAAATTGATTTAGCATAATCACGCCTCAGGGAACCTTTTGGGGAAGGTCCCCAGAAAGCTACCGCCACCTGCGGAGCTGCTTCCTGGTTTTTGTAAAAATCGTTAAACTCGGAAGTCCACCATTCAATGCCATATTTATAATCCAACTCTACAAACTTTGGAAACTTATAGTTCACATTCGCATTGTTGATGATCCTTGTATTCTTTCCCGTTCTTGTATGCCAGTCTGGTTCAGACAGAACATTTAATTGGTTCTCATCTCGTGGTCTGACAACTATCAAATTTGTCCCTGGATATGTTGACTTAAAATTGATCCATGGGAAAGAATTAAGTAATTCAAAACGGTTATTATTCGTGCCCAGGAATAATGGGTCGGGATTAAAAAGAATGCGATCCGTTACGTTGTACGTTCCCGACACCAGGTTTTCGTTCTGAAATATTGTTTGTGTTGTATTTCGAAAACTAAATCCTTTGAAAAGATCAAAGCCCAGGTTGGCTGATAAATTCATCCTGGTGAATTTATTACTGAGAACGCTTTGCTGATCCAAACGTGAAAATGTAAACGAGTAATCTGATTTCTCGCCGCCACCTGCAATGTTCAATGAATTGTTGTATGACACGGCCTGGCGGTAGGCTTGTTTCAGATGATTATATATAGGAAGGTTGGCAGGATAAGATTTGTCGTTGGTCAGATCAAAATTGGTATTAAAATCTTCTTCAGCGGGATCAGGCCATTGGCCATTTGCATCAGGAGCCAGTATATTGCCATTCTGGTCGAGAATGTTTCCCTGGGCGTCTGTTTTGTAGTGATGTCTTTTGGCGACAAGATTCTCATCCATAATGGCGTTGTCGATACTCACCTTGGAGTTAAGAGAAATACTTGCCTTCCTGTTCTTACTTCCTTTTTTGGTAAATATCTGGATCACTCCATTCGCACCTTGCGCTCCGTACAGCATGCCGGCAGCGGGTCCTTTGGCGACTTCCACTTTTTCAACGTTAGCAATATCCAATCCGTTGATGTCTGTTACCTGCACACCATCTACCAGGATAATGGGGTTAGTAGAACCCAATGAATTCACACCACGTAAAATAATATTGGCTTTTTGACCAGGTTCTCCCGATGGAGTCTGGATCTGCGCACCTGCAATCTTTCCTACTAATGCCTGGTCAATAGACAGGATCGCACTTTTAGAAAAATCCTTGCTACTGACACTGGCCACATCAATCGACAACTTTTTCTTTTCAGTAGCGACACCTGTACCGGTCACTACAACTTCATGCATTGAAACGGCATCAATGGGCAGGCTTACATTAATGTTTGACTGACCGGCAACACTTACTTCCTTAGGTAAATACCCAACGCCTGTAAATACCAATATTGCATTTTCAGGAACGCTCAATGAAAAGCTTCCATCAATTTGGGTGCTTATACCAATGCGACTGTTTTTTACATGTACTGAAATGGATGAGAGGGGAAGTCCATTTTCGTCGGTAACCTTACCCGTTACCTGTTTCGTCTGGGCAAGCAAGCTGATCTCCAGGCAAAACATGCATAGAAAAAGAAAGAGCTTACGCATGTAGTTAGTTTTAAGATTAAGAATTAAAATACCAGTTGTTAGGGTGAGTTATTCATGAAGCTGACAATGAAACAATAACATTTGATGCAATTGTTTTCGCTCTTTTTAACCAAGGCAGGATTTTAACTGCCTGAAGAATGAAAAAAAGAAATTGAAAGATCGGGAGGGTTTGATTGTGACTGTTTGGTACAGTTGCTTAGTAGAAATAACCAGCGGATAGTCAGCGTGGATTTTCGATAGTGAATCTATCGCCATCTTTCCAAAAAGGAAATTTGTCTCTAACCCGATCAAGATGTGATTTATCGAGAGTGACAGTAAAAATATCTTCTTCCTCTTTTTTATGATAAAGAATTTCTCCCTGCGGATCGACGACCATGCTATCACCGCAATGGTAGACATTGTTACCATCTTCGCCCACACGATTCACACCAACTACATAACATTGATTCTCGATGGCTCTTGCCTGCAACAAAGTTTTCCAGGCGATGTTCCTTCGCTCGGGCCAGTTGGCGACGTAGATCAGAAGATCATATTCGGCCTCACCCCCCAAGCCCCTCGCCGGGGGCAAAGGGGGAGATTGTCTGGACCACACGGGAAATCTTAGGTCATAGCAGACGAGTAAATTTATTTTCCATCCCTTTACTGCAGCTATCAACCTTTTTGATCCGGGATCGTAATGTTGGTCTTCGTCAGCGTAAGCAAATAAATGTCGTTTATCATAAATACCATACTGTCCATTTGGTAACATCCAGATCAAACGATTAAAATATTGCCCCCCTTCTTCAATGATCACACTACCCGTAAGAATGATCTTTTTTCCCGCTGCGATTTTTTTCATCCATTGTACCGTATTGCCTTCCATCGTTTCGGCCAGTCTCTCGGGCTGCATGCTAAATCCGGTGCTGAACATTTCCGGCAACACCACAATTTCTGTAGGTTGAGAAATCGAGAAAATCTTCTCTTCAAACATTTCCAGATTGACCTTTTTGTCTTCCCAGCTCAGTTTTGTTTGAATACCGGTAATAGTGAGGGTTGACATTGTTGATTGTTCGTCGTTGGGTAAAAATAGAGTATTTAAAAAAATAAGCATGACTTGACTTTCTTAATTAAGTTTTCTAAATTTCGAGCGACTTAATGCCTGACTACAGGTTAAACCTTTTTTTGTGGAGGGAGGACGGTCATAATCCTCACTGCCAGCGACATTAAACCCTTTAAACTTTGCACATGAAAAAGCCACCACTTCTCGCTTTCTTCATTTTAATCACAATTTTTTTATTGGCTCAAAAAAAGAAGAACAGTGATCCCCATCTTCCGGCCTTCGGGAGCGTCGACAAAGCCGATCTTGAAATGAAAGAATGCGACTTCGATGACAAATCTGAGGCGATGGTGTTACTTGACGACGGTCAGTTGGAATATGTTTATGGCAGCGGCATGGTGTTGCAAAGAAGAGTAAGAATAAAAATTCTCAACGACAAAGGCCTGGATTGGGCAAATGTTCACCTTAAATACAAAAGTGAAAGAAGTACACAGGACATCAGCGGTTTGGAAGCGCAAACATATAATCTCGATCCGGGAGGAAATATCGTGGTGACAAAGGTGGATAAAAAGCTCACCTATGAAAAAAAGATCAATAAAAAATATTCCGAGAAAGTATTCGCTTTTCCTGAAGTAAAAGTCGGATCAATTATAGAGTATAGGTTCAAACATCAGGGCATTGGACTTATAGACTGGTATTTCCAGAGATCAATTCCTGTAAGATATAGCCATTTTGTTATCGATTTTCCAAGCGAAATAGAAGTGAATGTCATCCCAAATTGTTCCCGGGAGTACAATCAAACAAATGATGAGAAATCAACAAGAACGGTGAGGACTTACTCCATGAGTGAAGTACCCGGCCTTAAGGATGAGCCCTTCATGTTAAACAAAGATTTCTATATGGATCACCTGGAGACCAAGGTGATTGCATTGACTGTTAACGGTCGACGAGTAAGTTTTGTAACAAACTGGATTCAGGTCATTAAAGATCTCATGCAAGACGAAGACTTCGGAATTCAATTGAAGAGAAATATACCCCGGACCTCTGATCTTGACGACATGCTGAAAAATATTACGGATCCATATCAGAAGATGAAGATCATTTATAAATATGTGCAGAAAAACATGCAGTGGAATGAGTATTATGGCATCTGGGCCATGGACGGTGTGAGATCGGCATGGAAGGATAAGAAGGGAACTACCGGGGAAATAAATCTTATACTGGTCAATCTCTTGAAAGATGCTGACTTAACAGCTCATCCCGTGTTGGTGAGTACACATGATAACGGTGTTGTACACTGAAATTGAGCCTGGTTTCCTGCAATTCGATAAGGTGATGGCGTATGTTGAAATAAATAAAAATGTGTACGTGCTCGATGCAACAGAAAAGGAAACGCCAGCAGATTTATTTCCGCCCGATGTACTGGCGACAGAAGGACTTGTGATTGAAAAACTTGAAACATTCGATTGGGGCTGGCGCACATTATGGAAAAGTGATCTTGCAGCAAAGAGCTTTATCCAGGTTTCAGGGCAGATAGATGAAAGGGGAAACATGGCAGGAGAAGCCACAATAACAAGTGCAGATTATGCGCGGCTGAACCGATTGCCGGTCGCCAAGGAAGGAAAAGATAAATTCATTGAAAAATATATAACGGCAGGCAATGTAGGAATGAAAGTCGATGAAGTGACATTTGAAAACCTCAATTCCGATAGCTTGCCTCTCATACAAAAAATAAAATTCAATCAGTTGCTGAATTCATCCGGCGACTACAAATATTTCTCAGTTAACATTCTATCAGGCCTGGAGACCAACCCATTTGTTGCAGACAATCGCTCCTCCGATGTTTTCTTTGGATACTGTCAAAACTATGTGCTTGTCGGAAGCTTTATGCTTCCCGATGGATATGAAGTAGAGGCGCTGCCCAAATATAAGGATGATAATGCCTGACACGAGTATTTCGATATCAAGAATGTCACAGGTTTCTGGAAATACCTTAATGACAAGAGTGATCCTTGACTTTAAGAAACCGGTCTATCCTGCAAACCAATACCCGGAAATGCATGAGTTTTACAAAGCACTTTTTGATATGCTGAACGAACAATTCGTGATTCGTAAAAAAAGCTAGTCACGTTATTCCAAACAAAAAATGAAAAAAGCAGTAATAATTATAGTATCGTTATTATGCCTTTGCCGGTTGTGTGCACTATCGCAATCAGTGTTGTATAATCTTGCCAATGTTCCGGAACAGATTAAAAATAAGGCTAGTGTTATCATGCATTCTGAAAACATAGAACTTGAAATAGAAAGTACAGATAAAGTGACGCTAACGGATCATAAGATGTTTACTGTTGTGAACGAAGATGGAAGAGATTGGCTGGAGTTTGGCGAATACTCCAACCAGTTTATGTCGCTTGAGGAGGTTGAAATAAAGATGTATGATGCCAATGGAAAGCAACTGGGCAAATATAAGAAGAGAGACATGTCCACGGTCGCGGCAGGAGAGGGATTGATACCGGATGGATATGTAACTCATTTCAAAATTCCGGCACTGACATATCCGATCACCATAGATGTTCAATATGAAAAAAGGATCAAAAGCACTTTAACGCTTCCTGATTACAGGTTTATTGAACCGGAAGAGGGGGTGATAGAATCTAATTGCACAGTGAAGGTACGTCCCGATATCGGTTTCAGATATAAAGCGCGGAACACTTCTATTGAGCCCGTTATTACCGATGAAGGGAAATATAAAATCTATAGATGGAGCGTGAAAAATTTACCTCCGCTTGAGCGGGAAGCCGGCTCGGTGGCTGCCAATACACGTTATCCCCATATAACGTTCGTAACAGATAGGTTTTCCTTCCTGGGAACCCAAGGAGATCTTTCTTCATGGAGAAATTTGGGAACTTGGGTAGCAGAATTATATAAGGGACTCGACGTGTTGCCGGCGAATCGGCAACAATTCTTTGCCGACCTTGTAAAAGACGCTACAGACGATAAGGAAAAAACGGCCCGCATATATCATTATCTTCAGCGTAATTTCAGGTACGTGAGTATTCAGCTTGGTATTGGAGGATTTCAGCCTTTCTCAGCCGAGTTTACCGATCAAAAAAAATATGGAGATTGCAAAGCTCTTAGCAACTACATGAAGGCTGCTTTGAAATCTGTGGGAATAAAAAGCTACCTGGCCATAATAAATGCTGAATATAACCAGGAACCTGTTGATCCAAATTTTCCGGCAAATGAATTCAATCATGTCATACTTTGTGTTCCGGGACAAAAAGATTCTATATGGCTGGAATGCACGAGTTCAACTACCGAATTCGGTGAGCTCGGAACTTTTACCGAAAACAGAAATGCTCTGCTGATAACCGAAGAAGGGGGCATACTGGTTCCTACCCCTAAAAGCCATTCTGATGAAAACGTTCTTGCGACCGTTTCGATAGTTACAATTTCGAATGATCTGTCCGGGTTAATAGAAACCATTTTTACCACTAAGGGCGAATACAGGACTTTGATAAATGGTGTCTTGGGCGATAGCAGGGACGATCAGAAACAGACTATTGTCCATTATTTTGGCTTTAAGCAACCAGATGACTTCACTTTGGCAAAGGATGAATCGGTTGAAAATAAAGCGACTTTAAAAATGGCGATCACAAAAGTGCCTGAGTTCAATGCAGGCAATAAATTATTTATCCCTTCACGGATGTCTAAGATGTGGTCACGCAATTTGCCAAAAGCTGAAAACCGTAAAACTGATTTTTACTTCAGTTTCCCGTTTGAAAAAAAAGATACCACCATTTTTAAATTCCCAGCAGGCATGAAACCGGACGTGTTGCCAAAGGAAACGGAATTAAAGTGTAACTATGCTTTTTATAAAACAAAATATTGGTATAGTGCTAAAGAAAACTCAGTTTACGCAGTTACTTTCCTCACTTTAAGACAGCACAAAATACCAGCTTCAGATTATGCATCGATAAAAAAATTCTTTGATGACATCGCGCTGGATGATGCACAAAAAATGGTGGTTCAAAAATCAGGAGAATAAAAGAATTTTGACTAGTCACGTTCATTAATTTTTCCCAGGCTTTTTTGCAGGCCATCTTTTAGATCACTATCCCTTCATATTCCTTATCGCATTCATTGCTACATCATGTCTTGCTTTCATTAAATAGATACTGCCTGCCGAGCCTCCGCCACTTCCACTGACCTTCATAATTATATCTTCACTTCCATCAACTCCGATGTTTACAATCATTTTAAGTGGTATACCCGGAGGCAAACCGTTCAAACTGACACGACCATTTCCATCTGTCATAGATTTATAAATTTTGCCTCTATCGTCCGTAAACCAAACAGCAGCATTGTCAATCGGAGTGCCCGGTGGCAAACCGTTTAGAGAAAGTCCCGAAGCATCCGGATAATCTTCGGCTTTATCAGTTATAATGCGGCAACTTCCATCCGAACAGCGCACTGGTTTAATAGCTACATCTGAGCTTCTCCATTTTCCTTTGTAAACGGTGCCAAAATTCCCTTCCCCTAATTTTAATGAACCATCTTTTTCATCCACATGAGGATCGCCCCAAACCCTTTTATTTCCCGACTCAGGCGCCGTCCATTTAACAGGACCGACATTTGATTTTGTATCACCGCTCATCAGCACCTGTGTTTGCATAGTTTGTTTAATACCACCCGCCCGTTTGTCAATAAGTTTTGCTGTGCCTGCCTCATCGATTGTAATGCTTGCCACTTCTCCATTGGCGGATAAATAACTGCTTTCGAATTCTCCATCGCCATCAAGATCGGCTTCTATCATTGACATGCCAAACTCTGAACGGTTGCTTCGTACGGTATTATTATTTTGCGCTTTTTGTACATTATTATTATTATCCACTCTCCCTGTGATCGATTCTTTTTTTACAGGATCCCAGCCTCTCACTACTGTTTTATTTTCATCTGCACGATCAACCACTACAAGTGTTTCATCACTTACATAGTAATCATTACTAATTGTAACATGATAGTTTCCGGCATCAAGATTTTTAAACTCAAACTCACCGTAGCTATTAGTGCTTGTTGTTTTTATGTCAGTCCCGTTCCGACCGAGCTTAACATCTATTCCAGGTATGGGGTCGCCAGGCATCCGTTGTTCTTGTGTTGGTTTATCTCCTGTTTCAAAAAAAGTTTTGGATGAATTTGAAAATCCAGACCCAACTACTACATCCGGTATTCCATCACCATCTGCATCGCCAGCTGATACACGCAGAGTTTTCAGGTTTGAATGGGAAGTGTTAATTGCCTCATTAACTCCATCACCATTCACGTCGCCAACAGCAACCCTATCATTTGATTGGTTTGATTTTGTTTTTGTTTTAATGATCGCCTCTGTGACTCCATCACCATTTATGTCGCCAACAGCAACTCTGTCGTTTGATTGGTTTGACTTTGTTTTTGTTTTAATAATGCCCTCAGTTGCACCATCGCCATTCAGATCGCCTGTAGCAACTCTGTCATTTGACTGATTTGACTTGGTTTTTGTTTTAAGGATAGCATCTGCTTCACCATCTCCGTCAAGATCAGCTACAGTAATGCTGAATTGCTTAATATTTGAATGGGAAGTGTTGATAGTTAAAGCATCTGTCACATCTTCGGTGCTGCCATCCGAGAACGTAGCGATGGCTCTCGTATCACCGATACCATCACCATCCAGGTCGCCAGCTGTCACTGTTATGGATGTAAGATGTCTTGAGCTAGCCAGTTTGTTTGATTTCAGCACTTCGACTCTTCTTCGCATACTCAAAGCCTCTGCTCCGAACATAATATTTTTGTTTGCCGATGAAGTTCTTATATCAGAAGTAATGTCTCTTGTTGAGCCATCCGAAAAGCTGCCCTGTGCTTTTAATGATTCAAATTCTCCATCACCATCGAGATCCGCTTCGAGGAGAATCAAATTTTTAATGTTTGAGTGGGAGTTATTGATCGCTGTTTTCTCATTTGAATGACTGTTGTCAGTATTTATAAAAACTGCCCATGGATCGTCGGGAGTTCTTATTTCTCCTGCGATATCATATTTGCCATCTTTAGAAAAAGATACATCGTAACCTTTTTTACCCTTCAGGGCGCCGGCTATTTTTACTATGTATGCTCCTTCAGGCACATTGGCAAACCAAAAATCACCGCAACTGCCCGTAGTAGTTTTGGCGACAGCAGTTCGTGAGTTTGGATCAAGTAAAAAAACATCCAGTCCCTCAACCCCGTCACAATCTTCATCTGCAGCGGTTCGCAGATTGGATTTATGTTCAAATAAAGGATTAACACCAGTGTTGTTATTTTCGACGTACAGCGGATTTGATTTAACTGTACCCATGCGGGAATCATTAGCGATATTGCTACCTTCCATAAACAGCGGTTCGTACATCGTTCAGCCAGTCGCCTTTCCCGATTGGACCTCTCTTGCATAGATACCGGTTATTGGTCCTCTTGATCCGGCTGCATCACTGATACTTGTTTTGCCTGATGATCCCGACATGCTTGTTGTTCCACTCATCATCATGCGATTTGTAACAATGCCTGTACCCGCATTAGACGATAACCAGCTGACTCTCCCTGAAATGATGCCTCCTGGCGGAATATTAGAAACAGTTCTGAAATTGGAAGGCAACCATTGTTTTTGTTTTTTAGGATCTATTTTTTGGGCGTAGTCTATTGCATCATCGGGACAGGAAAATGTAGTTTCAGTTGTGGTTCCATTCTCATTTGTAGTTTTGACGGTAACAGGACCGCAACTTTGCGATGCCATTCTGTGCGTTCCTGGTTCGTCGATCGCAATTTTGTGAACGCCTTGTTCATCGATTGCGATTCTATGAACGCCTTGCTCATCAATGGCAATTTCTTTTTTATTTACAGTAGGCAAAACTCTACCAGTTGCCATTCCGGTCGAGGATTCGCGTTTGTTTACTGTCGGGAGCACCCTGCCTGTAGCCATCCCCGTTGATGCTTCACGTTTATTAACTGTCGGAAGCAATCGACCCGTAGCCAAACCAGTTTGCTGATCCCTTGGTGAATGGATATTGTAGCGGATCGTAATGCCTGCAACGAGGTCTGAAATATTTTTTGATAGTTTCAACCCTTCAATTCCTCCACCCCTGCGCGCATCATAGTTATTCACTTCTGATTTTGTTCCGAGATAATCTGCGCCAATACCGAATGACCAAACATCAGATCTTGTGTGGTATTGTATATTCAGTCCTGTTTGAAACCCAGGGTAAAAACTTTTATTGGTCGATTCGTTTCTATACATGGTCCTTACAGCACCTTTTTGCTGTATCATTACAAGCCCGCTGCTATTTATGAACAATCCTCCTTTTGCATGAAGCAATAATTCGACAGTGTTTCCAAAACGAAAAGAGGGACCTAACAGCAAGTACATGTTTTGCTGATTCGATTTGGTAATCACCAACTGATCGAGGGGAATGTTTGTCTTCTGCAAAAATTTGTTGATGGTGCTGTTGTCTGGAGTTGAAGAGCCAAACCCGGAGCTAAGGCCGATACCTGCTTTTCCAAAAAAATAATCACCTCCAAATTTTATTCCTCCCCCACTTCCACGAAACAAAAGAGAATCACTCTTGCTGTTTAGTGAGGTAGAAAAAACAGGAGAAAAGCTAAAATTAAAACCTGGAGCTACCGAGCTTGCAAAATTGCCGCGAGATGAATTCTGATTGAAGCTTTGCTGATCCTGTGCAGCGACCTTTGTCATGGCAAATAGCAATGTAAAGGTCTTCAGGATAGTGGTAATTGTTTTCATTGTTGGTTTGGTTTTTAAAAGGATGATTGAAACAAAATACAACTAATTTTATATTTTTCT